>JANPKR010000489.1:0-7907 GCA_031426175.1 Hydrogenophaga sp.
TGAATGGGGCTCGCGCACAGGCGTTGCCGGGGGCAAAAATGCAGCGTGCGCCAGACGCTGACGATATGATCCTTTCATTGTAGTCTTGGGGCTTGAGGGCACCGCAAAGATCTCGACGCCCGAATCAACGCACCGTGCGCAACGCCATGACCAACATCGAAGAACTCAAGAACACCGGGCTGAAAGCCACCCTGCCCAGGCTGAAGATCCTGGAGGTGTTTCAGAACGCCAAGCAGCGCCACATGACGGCAGAAGACGTGTTCCGCGTGCTGCTTGAGGAACGCTCCGACATCGGACTGGCCACGGTGTATCGCGTGCTGATGCAATTTGAACAAGCGGGCCTGCTCACACGCAGCAACTTCGAGTCGGGCAAGGCGGTGTACGAGCTCAACGAGGGCCAGCACCACGACCATCTGGTGTGCCTGGATTGCGGGCGGGTGGAAGAGTTCTTTGACGCCGAAATCGAAAAACGCCAGCAGATGGTGGCCAAGACGCGGGGCTTCGTGCTGCAGGAACACGCGCTTTCCCTCTACGCGAACTGCACCAAAACCGACTGCCCGCACAAAGGCCACTCACACAGGGCCTGAAGCGCTCACTCGCCGCGTGACATGGCCGCGCGGTGGCGTGAGACGAATTCCTGATACGTGTCGATGCCGCGCAGCTGAAGGATGGTGTTGCGCACAGCGGCTTCAACCAGCACGGCGATGTTGCGACCCGCCACCACCTGAATGACTGCTTTGCGCACCGGCACGCCGAGCACGTCCTGGTACAGCGGCTCGTGGGGCATGCGCTCGTAGTCACGCTCCAGCGTTTCGCGGCGCACCAGGTGCACGATGAGCGAGAGGCGCATCTTGCGGCGCACCGCCGTCTCGCCAAAAATGGCCTTGATGTCGAGCAGGCCAATACCGCGCACCTCCAGCAGGTTCTGCAACAGCTCGGGGCAACGTCCTTCAATGCTGGTCTGGTTGATGCGGTAGAGGTCGACCGCATCGTCGGCCACGAGACCGTGCCCACGCGAGATCAGCTCGAGCCCCAGCTCGCTCTTGCCCAGGCCCGACTCGCCCGTGATCATCACGCCCATGCCCAGAATGTCCATGAACACGCCGTGCATCGAAGCGCGGTCGGCGAAGTGCCGCGAAAGATAGGCGCGAAGCACGTCGATGACGAAAGCCGCCGACTCGTGCGTCGAGAACATCGGAATCTGCGCACGCTCGCACATGGCAGTGAGCGCGTCGGGCGCGATCTGCCCGTCGGCCACCACCAGCACCGGGGGCTCCAGAGTGACGATACGCGCCACGCGGCGCTTGTTGTCTTCTTCGTTTGAGCTCGTGAGGTAAGCGACTTCACGTTCGCCAAACACCTGCACCCGATAAGGGTGGATGTAGTTGAGGTAACCCACCAGATCAGCGCCCGAGCGCGCGGCGCGGATGGCCACCTCGTCAAACCGCCGCTCGGAAGCCCCGAGGCCGGCGATCCACTGCCACTTCAGGGCGTCCCGATGGTCCTCGAACAGGACATCGGCGCTGACGACGGTGGGTTTCAAATCGGCTTAGGCCGCAGCGTGAGCGGACTGCCAGGACGTGATCTGCTTGTGGAGCACGGTCGCGTCAACTGCGTTCTTCATCTGCTCACGCAGGCCGCTGTCGCTGAGCAGTTCTGCAATTTCGGAGAGGATTTCCAGGTGCTTCTGGGTGGCCGCTTCGGGCACCAGCAAAAAGATCATCAACTGAACCGGCAGTTCATCGGGCGCATCGAACCCGATGGGGCTGGCAAGCTGGAACACCGCGGCCAACGGCTGCTTCAGACCTTTGATGCGTCCGTGGGGAATCGCAACGCCATGACCCAGGCCGGTGGAGCCCAGCCGTTCACGGGCAAACAGGCTGTCGGTGATGAGTGCCCGGTTGAGTCCGTGAAGGGTTTCGAAAAGCAACCCGGCTTCTTCAAATGCGCGTTTCTTGCTGGTGGCATCAACGCTCACGAGCACTTGCGGAGCGGGCAATATGGCGGATAGTCGGTTCATGTGAGCCCTCTAAGAGCGCAAATTATGACCAGTTGAGCGGTGTTGGCTAGACTGAGGGCACAAAAAAGCCGCTTGACTTTCCAAGCGGCCTGCTGCAGTGCAGCATCGGGTTTTCCCTCACGGGCCGCGGCCCGTGACATCCATCACATCAAACGCTTGACCGAGTCGTGGTGGTGGTCTTGCGTCTTGTCCTTGTAGCGCAAAACTTGCCGGTCCAGCTTGTCGGCCAGTTCGTCAACGGCGGCGTACAGATCGGCGTGAGCGCTTTCTGCGAACAGATCACGTCCCTTGACGTGTATGTTGCACTCCGCCTTCTGTCGCAGGTCTTTTTCCTTCAGGTTGTCCACCGTCAGCAGCACCTTCATGTCGACCACCTGGTCGAAATGTCGGGATATGCGTTCGAGTTTGCTGGTGACGTAACCGCGCAAGGCGGGTGTGACCTCAAGGTGGTGACCGCTGATCGTCAGGTTCATAAAAGAGCCTCCATATGCTCCGGGTTGAGACAAGCCGCCTGGGGCAAGACCTCCCGACGGCCACGGGGATGTCTTGAGCCCACTATGCCGGCGATGACACACCGGCGCAAGCCTCAGCGGAAAGAAAACGTGACATCTTGATCGGCAGCAGCTTCGCCGGCACGCTGCAAGTGCCGCGTGCGCTTTGCTTTCAAACGCTGCTCCTCTGCCCTGTGGACGGGGCAGTTGGGGTGCTTGATTGCGACGGGGAGCCCGGCGCGATTGGATCGACCGACGGCACCGAGAATGATGATCAACCCGCCGCGCTGTAAGGGCAAATCCGGCGTGCGCCGCTGTTGGACGAGGCCCGAGGATGCGCTGGTGTCGCTTTAAAGCCGTTCGCAACGCCCCTGCGCTGTCGCCTGCCCACGGAAGTCGCTGCTCCAGGACTGGGCCGCGGTGTCGATCTGGATACGCTCGTTGTCCACCGCCGTGAGGATCACGGTTTCCTGGATGGCAAAGGTGTAAACCGGCACGCCATCGATGTGCACCGCGCGCACGCGCTTTTTGTCGTAGCTGATGCCCACCGTGCGTGTCCAGCTGGTGCGCGCAGGCATATAGACCGCTTCACAAACCAGGGTCACTTCCGTGGCTTGCCCAGCCGGTTTGGCGGACGGAGGCTTTTGCGCCATGGCCAACGGCGCCGCAGCGGTCAGGAAAGTGGCCGTGATCAGGACCGCTTTCATTCGGCCCCACCCTTGGCCATGCGTTCGCTCTTCCAATAGACGTCGTCGCCCCCGTTCATGCGGTTGAGCACGCGGGCCAGAACGAACATGAGATCGCTCAAGCGGTTGAGGTACTGGCGCGGTGTGTCCTTGAGGGCTTCCTCGTTGCCCAGGGCGACCACCGCGCGCTCGGCACGGCGGGCCACGGTGCGGCAAACGTGCGCCTGGCTGGCGGCACGCGAGCCGGCGGGCAGGATGAACTCCTGCAGGCGCGGCAAGGTTTCGTTGTAGGTGGCCAGGGCTTCGTCCAGGGCGATCACGGCTTCGGGATTGAGCAGCTCGTAGCCAGGAATGGACAGCTCGCCGCCCAGATTGAAGAGCTGGTGCTGGATTTCCACCAGAACGGTTCGCACATCGGGCGCCATCTCCTCGCACAACAAGACGCCGATGTTCGAATTGAGTTCATCCACGTCGCCCATAGCGTGCACGCGCAGGCTGTTCTTGGAGACGCGGGTGTTGTCGCCCAGTCCGGTGGTGCCGGCGTCGCCGGTGCGGGTGGCAATCTGGGTGAGGCGGTTGCCCATGGAGAGTCCTTGGAGGGGTGGGGTGTGGCTGGATTGTGCAACTTTGACCTGCCGTTACGTTGTGAAGGGAAATGTGTCTGAGGCAAGCGATCTGTTCGACAGGCAACAATGGGAAAAACTGCTGGTCTTCGACGAGGGTGCGGGTGGTAATGGCCACCTGTTTCACCTCTCAGGAGACACCGATGACGCAACCCCGACAACGACTCGCCGACTTTGAAGCCCGCAGCGTGCAACTGATCGCGGCCTGCACCCTGGGGCTCGCAGGCATGGCCAGCGTGCCACCGGCCCACGCCACACGCGCCACCGGCCTGTCCACCAGCCTCACCGGCGCTCCAGGCAACACCGCATCCGCGGTTCACTCCGGGACCAACCGCTCAACCGCTGTGTTGCTTCAAGCCGGGAAACCCCTCGGCTGAGCACCCCGGCAGCGACCACCAGGCGCGGGCTTCGGGGCTTAAACTGGCCCGCTGAGACAACAGCGCCGGAGACTGCCCATGAACGCCCCCACCGCCCACAGCCACCTCGCCCCCCCAGTGCACCAGCGTGCGGTCCCGCCCGAGCTGATCACGGCGCTGCAGGCCCGTTTTGGCGCGCAGTGTTCCACCGCGCTGGTGGTGCGCGAACAGCACGGCCGCGACGAGTCGGTGTACGAGGTGCCGCCGCCGGCTGCGGTGGTGTTTGCGCAAAGCACGCATGACGTGGCCGACGCGGTGACGTTGGCAGCAGCGCACCGCGTGCCGGTGATTCCGTTCGGCGTGGGCTCCTCGCTCGAAGGCCACCTGCTCGCGGTGCAGGGCGGCATCAGCATCGACGTGAGTCGCATGAACAGCGTGCTGGCCATCAACGCCGAAGACCTGACCGTGACGGTGCAGCCCGGCGTGACGCGCAAGGCGGTGAACGAGGCGGTGAAGAGTGAAGGCCTCTTCTTCCCGATCGACCCGGGCGCGGACGCGTCCATCGGCGGCATGGCGGCCACACGCGCCAGCGGCACGAACGCGGTGCGCTACGGCACCATGCGCGAGAACGTGCTGGCGCTGGAAGTGGTCACGGCCAGTGGTGAAGTGATCCGAACGGGTACGCGCGCCAAAAAGTCATCGGCCGGCTACGACCTCACGCGCCTGATGGTGGGCAGCGAAGGCACGCTGGGTGTGATCACCGAGGTCACGCTCAAGCTCTACCCGCTGCCCGAAGCAATCTCGGCAGCGACCTGCTCGTTCCCCAGCATCGAGGCTGCGGTGCGCACGGTCATTCAGGTCATCCAGCTGGGTGTGCCGATCGCGCGCTGCGAGCTGATCGACCACAACACGGTGCGCATGGTCAACACGCACAGCAAGCTCGGACTGCGCGAAGAAAACATGCTGCTGATGGAGTTCCACGGCTCGCCCGCGAGCGTGAAGGAGCAGGCCGAGACAGTGCAGGAGATCGCGGCCGAGTTCGGCGGCCAGGCCTTCGAGTGGGCCGACACGCCCGAGGAACGCACCCGCCTGTGGACCGCGCGGCACAACGCCTACTTCGCCGCCATCCAGAGCAAACCGGGTTGCCGCGCGATTTCCACCGACACCTGCGTGCCCATCAGCCGCCTGGCGGACTGCCTGCTCGATTCGGTGCGCGAGGCCGACGCGGCCGGCCTGCCCTACTTTCTGGTCGGCCACGTGGGCGACGGCAACTTCCACTTCGGCTATTTGATCGACCCGGCCAAGCCCGAAGAACACACCCTGGCCGAGGAACTCAACCACAAGCTGGTGGCGCGCGCGCTGCGTCTTGAAGGCACCTGCACCGGCGAACACGGCGTGGGCCTGCACAAGATGGCGTTCCTGCTGACCGAAGCCGGCAGCGGCGCGGTGGACATGATGCGCACCATCAAGCGCGCGCTCGACCCAGACAACATCATGAATCCGGGGAAGATTTTTTCGATGTGACCGGCTCGCTCGGCGACTCTAGGTGCTCTGGAGAATGGCGCCAAGCGAGTGGTCGGCGGTGTGCCGTACGAAGGCCTGCAACTCCTTGAAGTGCTCGGTCACGTAGTCAATGGCGACAGCATCCGGTTGTTCCCAGATTTCCCTGCGATAGACGCCTTTCAAGTCGGCGGTTCTCAAGGCTTCGAGGATGGCTTGTTCCGACACGGCCAGATACGCCACGGCGATGCGCGACATCACCTCGCTTCGGTGGTAGCCGGCCGGCCCGTAGCCAACGTCCACCCTGCCCACGTCTCCACTGGCTTCGAAAAAATTGGGCGCCTCGGGCGCACACAGCTTCAAGGCCGCGTTCAACAAGTCCCAGCATTTGTCCAGGTCCACCGTCTTCAGCTCGGTATCCGCAAACGTGAGCCTGCGCGGGATGCGCGATGGTGGTGGCGTGCGGCCCAGGAGCTTCTCCAGCAACGAGGGCTTGTCGCCTGACGACAATTCGCGCAGATAAGAGCGGTCGTCTTCGGCGTCCAGCACCCGCCAGACCAGCGGAGGGTCGGCCAGGATCTCGGCGATGTGATGGTCACTGACTGCAAACGCTACAAAGCACACCCCCATGACCGTCCTTTTTGAAGTGATTCATGAACAACTGGATGCGGCCCTCCCTCAGCGACCGCCGCGCAACTTGTCGATGAGGCCATTGAGCGCGTCCAGCGAGCCGAACTGGATGGCGATTTCGCCCATTTCTTCGACGCGGTCATGGCGCTTGACGCGCTTCTTCACCCGCACCTCGACCTCAGCCATCAGCAAGTCGGCCAGCTCTTCTTCCACACGTCGGATGTCGCGCGACTTGTCTTTCTTGAGCTTCTGTGGCGAGAGAGCGAACTCAGCGCCGAGTTTTTTGACCAGGTTTTCGGCCTCACGCACCGACATTTTTTTGGCTGCGATCTGGTTACCCACCGTGATCTGATGGGCCTTGTCAAGCGCCAGCAGGGCACGCGCGTGGCCCATGTCGAGGTCGCCAGCCATCAACATGGTCTGCACCGGTTCGGCCAGTTGCAGCAGGCGCAGCAGGTTGCTGGCGGCGCTGCGCGAGCGGCCGACGGCCTGAGCCGCTTGTTCGTGAGTGAGCCCAAACTCTTTGACCAGGCGTTGCAGGCCGTGGGCCTCTTCCAGCGGATTCAGGTCTTCGCGCTGCATGTTTTCGATCAGCGCCATGGCGGCGGCCGACTCGTCGGGCACGTCGCGCACCAGCACCGGCACGCTGTCCAGGCCCGCCAGCTTCGAGGCACGGAAGCGGCGTTCGCCGGCAATGATTTCGTATTTGCCAGCATTTGGACCCCCGGCGAGCCGCCGAACGAGGATCGGCTGCATCACACCCTGGGCCTTGATGCTCTCTGCCAGTTCGTAGAGCGCGCCCTCGTCCATGTGGGTGCGCGGCTGGTACTGACCGGCCACCAGCTCGGTGAGCGGCAGGCTCGACGGCAGGCTGTCGGGATCGGCCGGCGCGCTGTCGACCACTTTGGGGCCCAGCAAGGCTTCGAGTCCGCGGCCGAGGCCCTTGGGTTTTTTGGTGACCATGGGTCGTCTTTCGAAAGTCAGAGGTTCAGGAGTTCGGCCAGCACCACTTGGCCGGCGCGCCAGTCGCCCAGGCCGGAATCGGCATTGATATGGCCAACTTCACCCAAGTCGACGAAGCGCGATCCCCAGGCGGTGGCAAACGCCTGCGCGCGATCGAAGCTGCAATACGGGTCGTTGCGACTGCCCACCAGCACGCTGGGAAACGGAAGACGCTGCATGGGGATGGGCGACCAGCTGGGCAGCACCGGGCGCATCTCTTCGCGCTCGGCGTCACCGGGTGCGACCAGCAGTGCGGCCTTCACGCGCGCGGTGTTTTGCGAGTGCGCCGCCCAGGCTGCCACGTGCGGGCAACCCAGGCTGTGCGCCACCAAGACGGCGGGCTCGTCGCAAGTGAAGAGCACCTCTTCCAGCCGGGCGATCCAGTCACCACGCCGGGGTTGCATCCAGTCGTGCTGGTCCACGCGACGGTAGCCGAGAGTCGCTTCCCAGCGGCTCTGCCAATGCTCGGGCCCGCTGTTTTGCCAGCCGGGCAGGATGAGGACGTTCTGTGGTTTCACGTGAAACGCGTTTGCTCAGAGCTTGCCGATGCGCGCCACCATTTCGGAAGCAAAGGCCACAAAGGCCTGGCTGCCGCGGGC
>JANPKR010000490.1:0-1896 GCA_031426175.1 Hydrogenophaga sp.
CCACGTCGGCAGCGTTCTGAGCAGCGGGGGTCTCCATGACCATTCGCTGACAGCGCGCCGACACAGCGGCAAGTGCATCACCACTTATGTCAACACACAGAAAGGCGTTGCGATGAATATCAATGCAACCCTCTTTGCGCAGGCCATTGTCTTTGCGATCCTGGTGTGGTTCACGATGAAATTCGTGTGGCCCCCGATTGCCAAGGCGCTCGATGAGCGTGCGTTGAAGATTTCCGAAGGGCTGGCGGCTTCTGAAAAAGCCAAGTCCGAGCTGGCCGTGGCCAACAAGCGGGTGGAAGAAGAGTTGGGCAAATCGCGCAACGAAGCTGCCACGCGTCTGGCAGATGCCGAGCGCCGTGCGCAGACCGTGATCGAAGAGGCCAAGGCGCGTGCGACCGATGAGGCCAACAAGATCGTGGCAGCCGCCCACCTTGAAGCCGAGCAACAGGTCGTCAAAGCCCGTGAAGCCCTGCGCGAGCAAGTGGCTGCGCTGGCTGTCAAGGGCGCCGAGCAGATTCTCAAGCGCGAAGTCAACGCCGGCGTCCACGCCGAGTTGCTGGGCCGCCTGAAGACCGAGCTCTGACCCACCGACACGGCACCAAAGGACAACCATGGCCGAAATCGCCACCATTGCCCGCCCTTACGCGGAAGCGCTGTTCCAGGCCTCCGGTACTGGTACGGCCAGCACCGCCGCCTGGCTCGACGAGCTGGCGTCGGTGGCTGCCGACGAACAGCTCCGTCTGTACGCCGACAACCCCAGGACCACACCCGAACAGGTGTTCAGTCTGGTCAGCGGCGTGATCAAGACGGGCCTGCCCGCGATGGCGCAGAACTTCCTGCGCACCGTGATCGACAACGGCCGCCTGGCCGCGTTGCCTGAAATCGCGGACCAGTTCCGTGCCTTGAAGAACGCGCAGCAGGGCGCCTTCGATGCTGTGGTCTACAGCGCGTTTGCGATCGACAGCGCCGCATTGGCCGATCTTTCCGGCGTGCTGGAAAAGCGCTTTGCCCGCAAGCTCAACCTCCAGGTCGAACTGCAGCCCGAACTGATCGGTGGCATTCGCGTGGTGGTGGGGGATGAAGTGCTCGACACCTCGATCAAAGCCCGCCTGGAACAGATGAAATCCGCCCTGACCGCGGCCTGACACCGGTTCATACGCTGTCACTCCGCGCCCGCCTGCTCACCATTTAACGAAAGAAGGAAAGAGTCATGCAACTCAATCCCGCTGAAATCTCCGAACTGATCAAGTCCCGCATCGAGGGGCTGGGCACATCGACCGACGTTCGCAACCAGGGCACCGTGGTGTCGGTGACCGACGGTATCGTCCGCGTCCACGGCCTGTCCGATGTGATGCAGGGCGAGATGCTGGAATTCCCCGCCAACAAGGACGGCGTGCCTTCCTTCGGTCTGGCACTCAACCTGGAGCGCGACTCCGTGGGCGCCGTGATTCTGGGTGAGTACGAACACATCTCCGAAGGCGAAACCGTCAAGTGCACGGGCCGCATTCTGGAAGTTCCGGTCGGTCCTGAGCTGATTGGCCGCGTGGTCAACGCCCTGGGCGCTCCCATCGACGGCAAAGGCCCGATCAACGCCAAGATGACCGACGTGATCGAGAAGGTTGCGCCCGGCGTGATCGCCCGCAAATCGGTGGACCAGCCAGTGCAGACCGGCCTCAAGGCGATCGACTCGATGGTGCCCGTGGGCCGTGGCCAACGCGAGCTGATCATCGGCGACCGCCAGACCGGCAAGACCGCCGTGGCGATCGACGCGATCATCAACCAGAAGGGTCAGAACATGACCTGCGTTTACGTCGCCATTGGCCAGAAGGCCTCGTCGATCAAGAACGTGGTGCGTGCCCTGGAGCAGGCTGGCGCGATGGAATACACCATCGTTGT
>JANPKR010000491.1:0-5041 GCA_031426175.1 Hydrogenophaga sp.
CGGCGGAGCCGGATCCTCGCGAGCCCTGGATGGTGTACTTCGCGCCGGTGACTGTGCCTTTCGGGGACTGGCGGAGCAAGCGCGCTAGGGGGTTCCCGGCTCGCGCCTCCTGAACATGCCGTAGCCCTCCATGAACAACACCTTGTCCCCATGCTGGTTGAACATCTCCCACGTGGTGCGCACCAGACCCACGTCCAGCCGTTTGCTCATGGGGCGTTTTTCCAGAATGGTGTGTTGCAGTCGCAGCGTGTCACCAGGAAACACCGGCTTGAGCCACTTCACGCTCTCCAGGCCGGGCGAGCCCAGGCTGGAGCTTTCATTCAGGAAGTTGGTCACCATCAGCCGCATGGCCATGGCGCAGGTGTGCCAGCCGCTGGCGCTCAGCGCGCCGAACACCGAGGCCTTGGCGGCTTCGTGGTCCAGGTGAAAGGGCTGCGGGTCGAACTGGCGCGCGAAGGCCAGGGTCTCTTCCTCGGTCGGGGAGATGGTGCCCAGGTCGCGTGTGCTGCCTACCTCAAGGTCTTCCCACCAATACTTGATGTGTGATGTGTTCATGTTCAGCGTCCTCCGGAGACATCGATCAAGGACATGGTGGTGTAACTCGCCGCGTCCGACAGCAGCCACACAATCGCCTGCGCCACCTCGTCGGCCGTGCCGCCGCGCTGCATGGGCACCAGGTGCTGCAGGTCGCGCACCCGGGTGGGCAGGCCGCCCGAGGCGTGGATATCGGTCTCGATCAACCCTGGGCGCACCGCATTCACCCGAATGCCTTCGGCTGCCACTTCCTTGGCCAGGCCCATGGTGAAGGCGTCGATGGCGCCCTTGGCCGCGGCGTAGTCCACGTACTGGCCAGGCGATCCCAGGCGCGACGCCGCGCTGGACACGTTGACGATGGCGCCACCTTCGCCGCCGTGGCGTGTGCTCATGCGGCGCACCGCCTCGCGCGCACACAGCATCGAGCCGATCACGTTGATGTCGAACATGCGCTTCATGCGCGCCACGCTCATCTCGTCGACGCGCGCGCTCACATCCACCACGCCGGCGTTGTTGACCAGGCCGGTCAGGCTGCCAAGCTTGGCGTCGATCTTCTGAAACATGGCCAGCACCTGGGCCTCGTCGGCCACGTCGGCCTGCACCGTGATGGCGGTGCCGCCGAGCTCGCGGATGCCACGCACCACCTCGTCGGCGGCCAGCGAGTTCGCGGTGTAGTTCACCGCCACCGCCCAGCCTTGCGAGGCCGCCAGCCGCGCTGTGGCTGCACCGATACCCCGCCCGCCGCCGGTGACCAACAGCACCCGCCCACGCGCCTCGTCCATAACCTGCCTCCTGCAGAAACTGGTGGCATCGCGTACAACACGGGCTCGCCACCAGCCAGCCATTACAACAGCGCGAGGAGACCACCATGCGTCACACAGTCGACTACTACATCGCGCCGCAGAGCCCCTGGACCTACCTGGGCCACGAGCGTTTTGCCTCGCTGGTGCGCGAGTCTGGTGCGACCGTGCGCGTGCTCCCCATGGACTTGGGCAAGATCTTCCCCCTCTCCGGCGGCTTGCCGCTGCCCAAGCGCGCGCCACAGCGCCAGGCCTACCGGCTGCTGGAGTTGCGCCGTTTCAGCGAAGCGCTCGCCGTGCCGCTGAACCCCGAGCCTCGCTTCTTTCCCGTGGCGGGAGACCCGGCGGCGCGCCTGATCACCGCCGTGTCGATGCACGACGGCGCAGACGCCGCGATGATGCTGACCGGCGCGGTGACCACAGCGGTGTGGGCACAGGAGCGCGACATCGCGTCTCTGGATGTGCTGGCGGAGTTGCTCACGGAGTGTGGTCTGAATCCGGAACGCCTGGCGCAGTCACAGTTGCCCGATGTGCAGGCGCGTTACGACGAACAAACGCAATCGGCGATCGACGCCAGTGTGTTCGGTGCACCCAGCTATGTCATCGACGGCGAGCTGTTCTGGGGTCAGGACCGGCTCGATTTCGTGGCGCGCAAACTGCGCGCCTGATGTTTTCAACCGACAACAGGAGCTTTTCATGGGACACATGATCGACCTCAAGGCCGCCGACGGCACCACCTTTCCAGCCTACGTGGCAGGCCCCGCAGGCAACCCCAAAGCCAAAGGCGGCGTGGTCGTGCTGCAGGAAATCTTCGGCGTGAACTCGCACATCCGCGCGGTGGCCGACGGTTACGCGGCCGAGGGTTACTTTGTGGTCGCACCCGCCACTTTTCATCGGGTGCAGCCCGGTGTGGAGCTGGGCTACACCGAGGCCGACATGGGCACCGGTTTCGGTTTCAAAACCGCCGTGGACGGGCTGCCCGCGCCCGGCGTGATGGCCGACATCCAGGCCGCCATCGACCATGCCT
Organism: Hydrogenophaga sp.; assembly: GCA_031426175.1. Taxonomy (GTDB): domain Bacteria; phylum Pseudomonadota; class Gammaproteobacteria; order Burkholderiales; family Burkholderiaceae_C; genus Hydrogenophaga. The sequence continues at coordinate 2,362 of JANPKR010000491.1, forward strand.
CTCAGGCCGGCAAGGTCGGCATCGTGGGCTACTGCTGGGGTGGCCTGCTCACCTGGCGCGCGGCCTGCACGCTGCAAGGCTTGTCGGCAGCCGTGCCGTATTACGGCGGCGGCATGACGGCAGCGGCCGAAGCGGCCCGCGAACCGACCGTGCCGGTGATGGTGCACTTCGGCGACCAGGACCACTGGATTCCCATGGACACCGTGGAAGTCTTCAAGAAGGCCCAGCCCGACGTGACGGTGCACGTGTACGCGGCCAACCATGGCTTCAACTGTGACCAGCGCGGCTCGTACAACGAAGCCGCCGCCAAACTTGCGCGCGAACGCACGCTGGCGTTCTTCTCGCAGCACATCGGCTGAGCGGCCATGCTGCGCCCCGGCCTGCTCGGCGTCCTGGTGGCGGTCTGCACGGCTGCCACGGCGGCGGACTACAGCGGCCCGCTGTTTGACGCGCACCTGCACTACAACGACGAGGCCTGCACCCACGACACGCCCGCCCCGGGTTGTCCGCACCCGATTCCCGACGTGCTGGAGCGCATGAAGAAGGGCGGCGTGCGTGCGATCGTGGCCAATTCGCGGCCCAACGATGGCACCAAGGCCCTGGCCACCGCGAGCGCGCAAACCCGTGCCGCCGGCGTGACCGTGGTGCCCTTCGTGCGCCTGTATCGCAACCGTGCCGACTACAGCAACTGGTTCCGGGACCCCACCATCGTGGAGATGGTGAACGCCGAGCTGGCGCGCGGCACGCCTGCCGGACCATACCGAGGTCTGGGCGAATTCCATCTCTACGACAGCGCGAATGCCAACGGCCCGGTGGCCAAGCAGCTCATGGCGCTGGCCGAGGAAAAAGACCTGGCCATCCTGGCCCATGTGGATGATGAGGCGATCGATTTGCTGATGGCGAACACGCCGTCCAAGGGGCAGAAATCCAGACTGATCTGGGCGCACACCGGCATTGGTGGCACGCCGGTGGCGCGGGTGGACGAACTCTTTGCGCGGTACCCCAAGCTGATGGGTGAGCTGTCGTACCGCCCGGGTCTGGCCTGCGCCGACGGCCAGCTTTGCCCCGAATGGCGTGCCCTGCTGCTGAAGTACCCCGACCGTTTCATGATCGGCTCCGACACCTGGGTCAACCAACGCTGGCAGTACTACGGTGAGCTCATGCAAGGCTACCGCACCTGGCTCGGCGGCCTGCCGGCCGATGTGGCGCGACGCATCGCCTGGGACAACGGCGCCAGGCTGTTCGGGGTGGCCAACCCCACACCCTGAGGGCGTTTCAGCGTGCGGTGCGCGCCAGGTAGCGCTTGCGCCAGAAGACCACGCCCAGCACCGCGGCGGTGAGCACCATGGATCCCATGGCCCACCAGAAGCCGCTCTTCAGGTGGGTCAGCGGGATGAACTCGAAGTTCATACCGAAGATGCCCGCGATCAGGTTCAGCGGCAGGAAAATCGCGGTCAGCGCCGTGAGCGTGCGCATGATGTCGTTGGTGCGGTTGCTCTGTGCCGAGAAGTGCATCTGCACGGCGGTCTCGGCGTTTTGCTCAAGCCGGCGCACGTGGTGCACCACGCGCTCGATGTGTTCGAGCACATCGCGCGAGCGCACCTTGAGCAGCTCCAGCCCGCGCTGGCCGCCGTTGTGCTCGTTGGGCTCCCAGGTGTTGAGTGCCTCGATCCAGTCCTGGACCGCCGAGCGCTGGTCTTCGCAGATTTCATCGAGGTGGTGCAGCGAAATGCGTGCGTCCAGCAGCGAGCCCCAGTTGTTGAAGCGCGCGCGCGGGCTCAGCAGTTCGGCTTGCCAGTGGTCAAGCTGGCGTGTGAGTTCGCGCCGCAAGTCCAGGTAACCGTCCACCATCTGGTTGACGATGCGCAGCATCAGATCGGCCGGGCCGGGCGGCAGGGCGATGCCGGCGGCGCGAGAGGCCGCGGTCGTTGCCGTCATGAGCCGGGTGGCGTAGTGGTCCAGCACCAGACACCCGGCGGGATGGACGGTGAGCAGCACGCGGTCGAAGACCGCAAACCCGACCGGGCTGGTATCGATGCGACGCAGCACCGGTGGACCACCACGCTTGAGGGTCTGCGTCAAAACCTCGCCCGGATGCGCCAGGTCGGTTTCACTGTGCCCCGTGGTGAGCCGCCTGAACACCAGGATGTCGTACTGCGAGGTGTAGTCGTAATGCGAAGGCAGCTGGTTGTTGAGCAGGTCCGCGATGTGCAGGTCCACCAGCGTCATCCCTGACAGCACCTGCAGGGTGGACTGCACAGCGCCTTGCTCCAGCTCGAACTCGCGCCGCCCACAAGCGATCCAGATGTATCCCTTGGCCGGCAGCACCATGGGCAGGCTCGTGGACTCGCTCACCGAGCCGGGCAGGATGTGGAAGACGCGCATGGGGTGGGGTTCAGCCGCGCAGCAGGCGGGCAGCGTCGCGCGCAAAGTAGGTCAGCACGCCGTCGGCCCCGGCCCGTTTGAAGGCCAGCAGGCTCTCCATCATCACCGCGTCGTGGTCCAGCCAGCCGTTGATTGCGGCAGCCTTGAGCATGGCGTACTCGCCGCTCACCTGGTAAGCGAATGTGGGCACAGCGAACTCGTCTTTCACCCGGCGCACGATGTCCAGGTACGGCATGCCGGGCTTGACCATCACCATGTCGGCGCCCTCGGCCAGGTCCAGCGCCACCTCGCGCAA
>JANPKR010000492.1:0-5795 GCA_031426175.1 Hydrogenophaga sp.
GACAGCATCGAAGACGTGTTCAAGATCGTGTTTGACGCGCGCTACCTCGTGCTGGGCCTGGGCGACGTGTACCTGGGCGCACCGGTGGCAACGCCCTTGGACCCGCGCCACCGGCTGGTGACCACCAAGTACAACCCCGCGCGCACCTGGACGCCGGAGAACGCGGTGGGCATCGGTGGCGCCTACCTTTGCGTCTACGGCATGGAAGGCCCGGGCGGGTACCAGTTTGTGGGCCGCACGCTTCAGATGTGGAACCGCTGGCGCCACGGCGCACCGGGCTCCGACTTCGAGCAGCCCTGGCTGCTGCGCTTCTTCGACCAGATCCAGTTCGAAGCGGTGAGCGAAGAAGAACTCAAAACCATCCGCGCGAACTTTCCGCACGGCGGCTACGCGCTGCGCACCGAAGACGGCAGCTTCAGCCTCAAGGACTACCGGCGCTTCCTCGCCGACAACGCCGGGAGCATCGGCGCCTTCAAGGCCACGCAGCAGGCCGCGTTTGAGGCGGAACGCGAACGCTGGGCGGCCGCCGGACAAAACGACTTCACCAGCGACGACGCCGCGGCGAGCGCGGGTGTGGCCGACGAGGTGGACCTGCCCGAAGGCGGTCGCGTGCTGGCCACCAGCGTGCCGGGCAACGTGTGGAAGGTGGCGGTGAGCGTGGGCCAGCAGGTGCAGGCCGGCGACGTGCTGATGGTGATCGAGTCCATGAAGATGGAATTCAACTTGCTTGCACCGGCCAACGCCACGGTGCACAGCCTCATGTGTGCCCAGGGTGGTGCGGTGTCGGCCGGGCAGAACGTGCTGGTGCTGATCGACGAGGTCTTCTGAGTCCAGAACAACAACGGAGTGTTCCCATGTCACTGAGCCAACTCTCATTCGATCTCGCCAGCCTGCAGGCCGCCTACCGCAGCGGCACCACCGTGCGCGAGGTGATCGCCGAGGCGCTGGCACGCTGCCGCGCGGACACGCACCGCGCCTTCATCCATGTGCTGACCGATGCCGAGGTGGCGCCCCTGGTGGCCCGGCTCGACGGCGCGGACCCGGCCAGCCTCCCGCTGTTCGGCGTGCCCTTCGTGATCAAGGACAACATCGACCTGGCCGGCGTGCCCACCACCGCCGGTTGTCCCGAATTCGCCTACACCCCCACCGAACACGCCTTTCTCATCCAGCAGCTCCTGGTGGCCGGTGCGGTGCCCGTGGGCAAGGCCAACCTCGACCAGTTCGCCACCGGTCTCAACGGCACGCGCTCGCCCTACGGCGCGTGCCGGAACGCGTTCGATCCGGACTTCATCTCGGGCGGCTCCAGCTCGGGCTCGGCCGTGTCGGTGGCCAAGGGATATGCGACGTTTTCGCTGGGCACCGACACCGCCGGTTCGGGCCGCGTGCCGGCCTCGTTCAACAACCTCGTGGGCCTCAAGCCCACGCTGGGCCTGCTCACGGGCACCGGCGTGGTGCCTGCCTGCAGTTCGCTGGACACGGTGAGCATCTTTGCGCTGACCGCTGCCGACGCGCAAGCCGTGCTCGGCGCTGCCGCAGCGTTCGACGCAGCCGACGCCTACAGCAGACCCGCACAGTCCTTCGGGGTGGACTTCTCCACGGGCGAGTTCCGTTTTGGTGTGCCGCGTGCGCAAGACCTCGAGTTCTTCGGCAACAGCGCCGCCGCCAAGCTCTTCGACACGTCGGTCGAACGTCTCAAGACCTTGGGTGGAACGCCGGTCGAGGTCGACCTCTCGCCGTTCCTCGAAGCCGCGCGCCTGCTCTACGACGGCCCGTGGGTGGCCGAGCGGTATGTGGCCATCCAGGACTTCATCAACGCACAGCCCGAAGCCGTGTTTCCCCCGGTGCGAACCATCATCGAAGGGGGCCGCAGTGTCACCGGCGCGCAGGCCTTCGCTGCGAGCTACCGGCTGAAAGCCCTCAAGCGCGTGTGTGACGCCGTGTGGGACACCATCGACTGCCTGCTCACTCCCACGGCCGGCACCATCTACCGCATCGCCGAGATGCAGGCCGATCCGATTCAGCTCAACTCCAACCTGGGCCGCTACACCAACTTCATGAACCTGCTGGACTACAGCGCGGTGGCTGTGCCCTCGGGCTTTCTGGCCGATGGCCCGGCGCAGTGCCTGCCCTGGGGCGTGACGCTGGCCGCGCCCGCGTTCAAGGACGTTCCGCTGCTGCGCCTGGCCGACCGTTTCCAACGCGCCGAGACCGCCACGCTCGGCGCCACGCCTGCGCCGCTGGCCAGCACACAGCCTTGCACCGGCCTGCCCTCAGGCGAGGTGGGCGCGGCCGGCAGCGGCACGGTCCGCGTGGCCGTGTGCGGCGCGCACCTCTCGGGACTACCGCTCAATCACCAGCTCACCTCACGCGGCGCGCGCCTCGTCGGCAGCCCGCAGTCCGCGCCCGACTACCAATTGCACGCGCTGGCGGGTGGCCCGGTGCAGCGGCCCGGCATGGTGCGCGTCACCGAGGGCGGATCGCCCATTGCCCTGGAGGTGTGGGAAGTGCCCGCCGCACAATTCGGCAGCTTCGTCGCCGGCATCCCGGCGCCGCTGGGCATCGGCAAGGTGAAGCTTGCAGATGGGAGCGAAGTGCCCGGTTTCATCTGCGAAGGCATCGGCATTGATGGCGCCACCGACATCACGCACTTCGGCGGCTGGCGGGCCTGGCTGGCGGCGGGCGCACCGCGTTGATGCCATCCGCGCGTCAGCGCTTGGGTCGGCGCACCAGATGGTTCACCACCCAGCCTTCGCACGCGTCCTGAATGCAGGCCAGCGTGCGGGCGTAGCCAGTGGCTGTCGGGTCGGGAATGACGGTGATCTTTTCGCGCCGTGCGTGGAGAGCCAGGTGGCCAATCTTGTGCCGATGTTCGGCGGGCGCCATGGCCTCGGCCAGAGCGTGGCTGTCCCAGTCCATGGCGAGCACCTGGTCGTGGCCGTCGAAGTCGCTGGCCGTGAGTTCGCGCGAGCGCAGGTGCTCGATGCGGATGCCCGCGCGCGCCGCTTCAAAGACAGCCTCTCGTTCTGGTGCCTCGTTGCCCGGCCAGACGTTGGTACCGGCGGAATCGACCTGCACATGGGTCAGCCCGGCCGAGTCGAGTTCGGCGCGCAGGAAACCCTGCGCCAGCGGGCTGCGCACCCGATTGGCGATGCACACCAGCAGGATGCGGCGAGGGGTGGGCTCGGTCATCAGAAGTCCAGCGCGGCCTGAGCCGGTGCATCCGTGCGGCGAGGTTTCGAGAGGTTCTCCGCGCTTCGGTTGCGCGAGCCGTGGCGCTTGACGATGCTGGCCTGCACCACCGCCACAGCAGGATCGGTGCGCAGCGCGTAGACACGCTCCTTGGCCGCGCGCGTCGCCAGTTCCAGATCGACCAACGGCGCCGCGATGTCCTCGCCCACCACCACGCCGCAGCGCGCCTGCATCTCGGGCGGCATGAGCCAGGGCTGGAACAGCCAGGTGTCGGGCACGCGCTGCATCGCGGGGAGCCAGCGGCGCACAAAGTGGCCGTGCGGGTCGTGGTCCTGCGCCTGTTTGATCGGGTTGTAGACGCGGGTGGTGTTGATGCCCGTGGTGCCGCTTTGCATTTGAAGTTGGCTCCAGTGGATGCCGGGTTCGTAGTCGATGAACTGGCGCGCCAGCCACTCGCCCACCGGGCGCCAGTGCAGCCACAGCGGGTACGCCGCCACCGACACCAGCATGGCGCGCATGCGGAAGTTGATCCAGCCGGTCTCGCGCAGCATGGCCACGCAGGCGTCCACCAGGGGCCAGCCGGTGCGTCCATCCATGAGCGCCTGCAAGTGCGCCGGGTTGTGGTCGTGCTCACGCAGGCCCGCGTAGCCGGGGTGCATGTTGTGGTGTTCGATGGCGGGCTCGGTCTCCAGCTTCTGGATGAAGTGGCAGTGCCAGTGCAGCCGGCTCATGAAACCTTCCAGCCCCTGGCGCTGGCGGCCCGGCAGGTTTGCGTCCTCAAGCCGACTGCGCGTGGCCTGCACCACCTCGCGCAGGCTGAGGCAGCCCCACGTCAGATACGGCGAGAGGCGCGAACATGCGTTGGGCGCCGAGAGCGGCGAGGAAATGCCGCCGCGGTAGCTCGCGCTGCGCTCGTTCAGGAAGCTCTGCAGCACCTCAAGGCCGTTCGTGCGACCACCGCGTTGTCGCTGAGGTGGTTCGTGTGCGTCGAGACCCAGCTCGTCTGCGCTCGGCCAGGGGTCGGTAAAGCGCGGCAGCTCAGCCGTCTGCAGCGCCGGCACGGGGACTTGCTCCGCGTGCGTGAGTTGTTCCCACTGCCGCACCCAGTGCTTGCGTTCGCGCAGGCCACGCACCACACCGAACTGGCGGAATTCGCGCCAAGGCACTTCGCGTTCCGCGCACCACCGTTTGACGCTGCGGTCGCGCGCAAAAGTCGCAGCATTTCCGGTTTCTTCGTGCGAGAGCAGCTCAAGAAACGGGGCTTGCTGGTGCAGACGTTCCAGCACGTCCACCGCATCGCCCACCGCGAGCTGCAGCCGACCGCCGTGGCGTTTGAGCTCGGCCTGCAAATCCTTCAGGCTCTCCCGCACGAAGCCGAGGTGCTGCCGCGCGGCATCGGGCTGGTGCCACAGCACAGGCTCCAGCACGTACAGGCACAGCACAGGCCCCAGGCGCGCGGCCTCGGCCAGCGGCGCGTGATCCCACACCCGCAGGTCGCGCTTGAACCAGACCACCCGATACGTCATCGGGGGATTCTGATCCGTGCGGCGCCTTGTTGCGTGGCTGGGGGCATTGCCGTGTGGGCTGTGGGCAGGCGAAAAAAAACCAGACCCGAAGGTCTGGTTTTTTGGGTCAGGCTGTTAAGGCCTGAGCAGGATCAGCGCGGGCTGCGGCGGGCCATGGGGCGCGACGGTGCGCCTTCAGGGCGGCGCGGTGCGAATTCACCGCGCATGGCGCCGCGCTCGGCGTTGCCACGGTCGCTGAAACCACCACGGTCTGCACCGCGATCGCCACCACGGTCACCCATGGGCTTGTCGCTGCGGCCGAAGCTGTTGAAACCGCCGGGCTTGGGGCCGAAGCCGGGGCGTGCGGGTGCGCGGTCGGCAAAGTTGCGGCCGGCAGCAGGGCGCGTGTCGGGGCGGTAGCCACCGGCTTCACCACGGTTCTCACTGCGGTTGTCGCCGCGATCACCAAACCGGTTCTCACCGCGGTTGTCGAAACGACCTTCGGGGCGCTGTGGCTCGGCACGGCCTTCGAAACGCGGGTCAAAGCGCGTGCCGGGGCGGCTGTGGTCGACACGGGGTGCTTCGGCGCGGGCTTCGAAACGCGGCGCTGGGCCACGGCGGTCGTTGTTGCCGGCAAAGCGGTCGTTGCCACCGAAGCGGTCGTTCGAACGGCCGGCCGGGCGGCCGCCACGGCCGAAGGCCTCGTTCTGAGGAGCCCGCTGGCGCGGCTCGAGGCCGGTCACGGTTTCCACATTGATGCGCTGGCGCGTGTAAGCCTCGATGTCGAAGATCTTGCGGCGGTCGCGCAGCTCGGCAAACGTGATGGCCAGGCCATCGCGGCCGGCACGGCCGGTGCGGCCGATGCGGTGGGTGTAGTCCTCGGCCTTCATTGGCAGGCCGAAGTTGAAGACGTGGGTGATGGTGGGCACGTCGATGCCGCGGGCGGCGACGTCGGTGGCGACCAGGATCTGCACCTGGCCGGCGCGCAGCGCCATCAGGCGGCGGTTGCGGATGCCCTGGCTCAGGGCTCCGTGCAAAGCGACGGCCGAGAAGCCTTCTTGTTGCAGGTCGTTGGCCAGGCCGTCGCACTCGATCTGGGTG
>JANPKR010000493.1:0-1735 GCA_031426175.1 Hydrogenophaga sp.
CGTTTTATTTGCAGCACTGCATCCGAGCCTGCGAAGGTGGGGTCGAGCGAAGCCACATCCTGCCGTTTTCTGTGGACGGCGCGCTGCTGCTGGAGATCTACACCCACGACGGTTTCGGCACCATGGTGGTGGACGAAAAACTCGAGAGTGTGCGCGAAGCCACCATGGACGACGTGAGCGGCATCGTGGCGTTGATCGAGCCGTTCGAGAAAGACGGCACGCTGGTCAAGCGCGACCGCACCGAGATTGAACGCGACGCCGGCAACTACACCATCATCGAACACGACGGCGTGATCTTCGGCTGCGCCGCGCTCTACCCCTACCCCGAATCGCGCACCGGCGAAATGGCCGCGCTGACCGTGTCACCCGACACGCAAAGCCAGGGCGATGGCGAGCGGCTGCTCAAACGCATTGAAGTGCGGGCCAAAGCCCAGGGCCTGCAAAGCATCTTCGTGCTCACCACCCGCACCATGCACTGGTTCATCAAACGCGGTTTTGTGCAGGTCAACGCGGACTGGCTGCCCGAGGCACGCAAGCGCAAGTACAACTGGGACCGCAAGAGCCAGGTGCTGGTGAAGAAGCTGAGCTGAACGCCCAGCCAGGGTTCAAGCCGGTGCGCGCTTGAGCCAGAGCGCGACCGCCGCCAGCGTGATCGCGCTGAAGCTGAGGAACGACCAGTTGGCGATCGACAGGCCCAGGAAGGTCCAGTCGATCACCGAGCAGTCGCCGCTGCCTCGAAAGATCATGGGGATGGCGCGGCGCAGCGGGAAGGATTCGATCATCCCGAAGAAGTCCCGACCGCAGCTCATGATCTCGGGTGGATACCACTGCAACCAGCTTTGCCGCGCGGCCACGCCGGCGCCGAAGACGGCAAATGCCGCCATGACACCCACCCCACTCCACAGCGCCGCGCGCCCGCGCAGAAACGACGCAATGCCGGCCACCAGCGCCACAGCGATCAACGCATAGCGCTGCACGATGCACATGGGGCACGGCTCCAGACCGACCACATGCTGCAGGTACAGGCCAAACGCCAGCATGCCGAGGCACACCAGGACGATCAGGCCCAGGATCTGGCGCGGATAACGTTCAAGAAACGAAGGCCGAAAGGTCGGGATGGTGGTGATCAAGGCGTGACCTGTGGTGAAGGAAAGCTTCGGGACTGAGCCGGCAAGTCCGGATCAAGTTCCGGCGAATGCACGCTCGATCACGAAGGCGCCCGGGCGGCTTGTGTTGCCTTCCTCGAAGCCCAGCTTTTCGGCCAGTGCCTTGAGGTCGCGCAGCATCTCGGGACTCCCGCAAATCATGATGCGGTCTTCGGCCGGGTTGAGCATCGGAATACCCAGATCCTTGGCCACCTGGCCCTCAGCCAGCAGCTGCGGAATACGGCCCTGGTGCACGAACGGCTCGCGCGTGACGGTGGGGTAGTACAGCAGTTTCTGCTGGACCATCTCACCCAGGAACTCGTCGTGGGTGAGGGTGTCACTGAGGTATTCGCGGTAGGCCAGCTCCTTCACCTGGCGCACGCCGTGGATCAGCACCACCTGCTCGTACCGTTCGTAGGTTTCCGGATCGCGGATGACACTGAGGAACGGCGCCAGGCCGGTGCCGGTGGCCAGCAAGTACAGGCGCTTGCCGGGCAGCAGGTAGTCGATGAGCAAGGTGCCGGTGGGCTTGCGGCCCACGATGATGGTGTCACCGACCTGAATGTGCTGCAGGCGAGAGGTGAGCGGGC
>JANPKR010000494.1:0-1545 GCA_031426175.1 Hydrogenophaga sp.
GGTTGCGCAGGGCTGGCAACCGGCAGCAAGGCGGCGCCACCGCTGCGGCTCTCGCCGCGCAGGCCTGCAGCCTGGTCGAAGCCGTGTTCAAACATGCGAGGCTCCCAGGTTCACGCCGCGTGCGTTGGTGGGGGCGAAGTAGAAGCCCATGTCGGTGGCCACCGGGTCGTAGGCCGATTTGCCGACCGTGCCCATGGACATGCGCACCAAGGTCGATGCATCGGGGTTCTGCCAGTCTTCGGGCACGCGCTGGCCGTTGGCCACGCCGCGCAGCGTCACCTGGTGGCGGATCAGTGCGTCCAGCGCCGGGCCGAGCTTCACAGCCTCGTCGACCTTGGAGAGCACCACACCGTGCAGCGAGCTGGCCTTGAACGAGGTCAGGGTCTCGTCGAGCGTGTCGCCGTGCGAGCCGGCGTTGAGCACGAGGGTCTTCTTGACCTTGGGCATGTCCAGCACGTCGAGCATGTCCTGGATGCGCTGGTCGCGTTGGCCCAGACCCGCGGTGTCGATGATCACCAGGCGCTTGCCCGAGAGCAGGTTGAGCAGGTCTTTCAGCGCGGCGCGGTCGTGGGCCAGGTGGGCCACCACGCCGAGCATGCGGCCGTAGGCGCGCAGCTGTTCGTAGCCCGACACGCGGTAGGTGTCGAGCGTGATCATGCCCACGGAGGCGGCGCCGTACTGTTTGACGCATTGGGCTGCGAGCTTCGCAGCGGTGGTGGTCTTGCCCACACCGGTGGCGCCGATCAGCGAGACCACGCCACCCTCATCGCAGAGGCCAGCGGTGGGCGCGCTCACCTTGAGGTTTCGGGTGATCACGTCCATGAGCCAGCGGAAGGCTTCGGGCACACCGGCGTCCACCGGCACACGCTCCAGCACGGCACGGGCCATGGCGGGCGAGTAACCGGCCCGGATCATCTTCAGCATCAGGTTGGACTGGATCGGGTTCTGCTTGGACGAACCCAGCCAGGCCAGCGTGTTGAAGCGCTCTTCGATCATGTCCTTGAGCGCGGAGAGTTCCACCGCCATGCGGGTGTCTTCCTTGCTTGCAAAACGCACAGCAGGCTGCGAGTCTTCCCAGCTGGGTTCTTCTTCGCGGGTGCGGATGGCTGGCTGGCCCAGGCGGCTGCCAAAGGTCGCCTGCGCCGGCTGGTTGAAACGCTGCACCGGCACCACGATGGGCTCGGCGGCGGGCATCGGGGTGGGCGCAACCTGGACGGGTGCGGCCGGCGCAGCACGGCGCTGGGACGGCGCCACGGCTTCTTCAGGGGCGGTGTCCTGCATCGACTCGCGGCGCTTGCGCAGCATGCGTTCACGCACATATTCCTGGAACGACAGCGTGCTCATGGCCAGGGCTTCGGTGTCACCTTCGACCGACTCGGGCGGGGCCTGCGTGGCGGTGGCCTTGGCACGCGCAGCAAATCCTGTGGGCGCGGTGGCGGGCCGGGCAGCGGTGGGCGCGGCGTTGCTGCTGTCGGACAACGACGCCAGGCTCTCCTCGGCCGCGGCCATCACCTCGAAACCCTCGCTGGTGGAGCGGGTCGAGAG
>JANPKR010000495.1:0-3789 GCA_031426175.1 Hydrogenophaga sp.
GGGGCCGAACACGGGGGCGAAGGCATCGCCCTCGAAGTCTTGTGCTATTTCTGTGACCACCGCTGTGCTGGCCAGATCGATTGCGGCAGCGTAGATCTGCGCGCCGCCGATCACCCAGGCGTCGGTGTCGGGCGGGCACAGTGCCACGGCTTCTTCCAGCGAGCCGGCGCGCGCGGCGCCATCGGCCTGCCACTGTGCGTCGCGCGTGACCACGATGTTGAGCCGCCCTGGCAGCGGTCGGAACTTGGGCGGCAGCGAATCCCAGGTCTTGCGTCCCATGATCACCGGGCAACCCAGCGTGGTGCGTTTGAAGTGCGCCATGTCTTCGGGCAGGTGCCAGGGCAGGGCGTTGTCCTTGCCGATCACGCCGTTGGCGGCGCGCGCAAAAATAAGGTGCAGGCGGGGGCGGGTCGGTGTGTGTGCGGGCATGACCGTTATTGTGCCGCTGGCCTAGCCGTGCGAGGGGGGAGCAACACGCTGGCAATGGCCATCATCACGAAGCCGATGGCCACCCAGTCCTGCCAGTGCGGCACCTCGCCCACAATGAAGGTGGCGCTGAGCGTGCCCACCAGCGGGATCGCCATGACGCTCATGGCGCTGGTGGCGGGCGGCAGGTCGCGCGCCATGCCGAACCAGATCAGCTGAGCGACGCCGTAGTTGATGAACACGCCGTACAAAAGACTGATCCACATGGGGGTTGAGAACGTCGACGGTGTTGGAAGTGTCTCGAGCATCAGTGCAAGGGCCCACACCACCGCGCTGCCCAGCAGCAGCATCCAGACCGTGACCACCATGGGCGAGAGCGTGAAGTGCGCGCGGCGAAACATCAGCGTGCCCAGGCCCCAGCAGAAGGCCGCCCCCAACATCCACGCAATGCCCACGGGTCGCCCGCTCAGGCTTTGCAGTTCGTGCCACAGCAGCAGGCCGATGGCGATGCCTGCACACACCACCGCCACACGCACGCGCGGCGTGATGCGTTCGCCAAAGAAGGCCGCACCGATCAACACTGTGAAGATCGGCATGGTGAAGCCGAGGATGGCGGCGCGGCCCGAGGCCAGCTCTTTCACGCCGAAGATGGACAGCGTGTGCCAGCCCAGCACGTTGGGCAGGCCCAGCCATGCGATGGTGGCCCACTCGATGCGCTGTGGCCACATGCGCTCGCCGCGGCGGGCCACATACACAAACAGCCAGAGCGCACCCAGCAACATGGTGCTGGCGCGAAAGTAAAGGGGCGACAGCTCCTGCAGCGAGAGCTTCATCATGGGCCAGTTCACGCCCCACATGAGCGTGAGCGCGAGCAGCGCCCACAGTTGGCGGCGGTTGATCACAGCGCTGTCAAACCGCTGTCAGACGGCAACAGGCGCTTTGATGGCCGCGTGGTGTTCGTAGCCCTGCACATCGAAGTCGTCGAGCTCGTACTCGAAGATGCTCGCCGGGCGACGCTTGATGTGCAGCGTCGGGTAGGCCATGGGCTCGCGCGATAGCTGCAGTTCCACCTGATCGTGGTGGTTGCTGTAGATGTGGCAATCGCCGCCGGTCCAGATGAAGTCGCCCACATCCAGATCGCACTGCTGCGCCAGCATGTGGGTCAGCAGTGCATAGCTGGCGATGTTGAAGGGCACGCCGAGGAAGATGTCGGCGCTGCGCTGGTAGAGCTGGCAGCTGAGCTTGCCGCGACCACCTGCCTCCGTGGGCGGCGCCACGTAAAACTGGAAGAACGCATGGCAGGGCATGAGGGCCATCTTGTTCAGGTCGGCCACGTTCCAGGCGCTGACGATGATGCGGCGCGAATCCGGATTCGTCTTGAGCTGCTTCACGACCTCGGCGATCTGGTCGATGTGGCCGCCATCGGGCGTGGGCCAGCTGCGCCACTGCACGCCGTACACGGGACCGAGGTCGCCGTCGTCGCGCGCCCACTCGTCCCAAATGGTGCAGCCCCGCTCCTGCAGCCATTTCACGTTGCTGTCGCCGCGCAGGAACCAAAGCAGCTCCACGATGATGGCCTTGGTGAACACCTTCTTGGTGGTCACCAGCGGGAAACCTTCGTTCAAATCAAAGCGCATCTGGTGGCCGAACACGCTGGTGGTGCCGGTGCCGGTGCGGTCTGTTTTCTGCACGCCCGTGGTGAACACGTGGCGCATGAAGTCTTCGTACTGCGATCGGATGGGACGGGTCATGGGTTGCGCAGGGGCATGGCCCGCGAAGGGGTGGTGATGCGGGCGTCGAACGGGTGTTGTTGCAGCGAGAACACCTGCTGAATGCGTTTGATGTAGCCCTGGGTCTCGGGGTAGGGCGGCACGCCGCGGTAGCGGTCGACCGTGCCTTCGCCGGCGTTGTAGGCGGCCAGCACCAGGGGTACGTCGCCCCTGAAATAGGCCAGCAGCCATTGCAGGTAAGAGAGGCCCCCGCGAATGTTCTGCTCGGCGTCGAACGGCTTGCGCACCCGGAAGCGCTCGGCTGTCTCGGGTATGAGCTGCATCAGGCCTTGCGCGTTTTTGTCGGACAGGGCGTTCACATTGAAGTTGGACTCTGCGCGGATCACCGCAAACGCCAGACCGGGCTGGATGCCGAACTGCGGCGCGAGCTTGTAGACGATCTTCATGATGCGCCGCTCCTCGGGCGTGTCCACGAGGTCCTGGTAACGCGTGGCCAGGGCAGTGACATCGGCCGCTTGTTGGGCTTCGTTGGCTTTTTGCAGTTCTGTGCGTTCGGCCTGCTGCACACACTCGGGTTTGTCGGCAGGCGTGGCCAGGCGGTTGAACATGCCTTCGGCGTGCGTGTCGCCCAGCAGCGCAGCGCGCGCGAACCAGTGGGCGGCGTAACCGTCGTTGCGCTCCACGCCGCGGGCATTGGCGTAGATCCAGCCCAGGTTGTAGGCCGACACCGCATCGCCCGCCAGCGCGGCCTGGCAATACAGGCGGATGGCGGCTTCGGTGTCGCGCTTGACGCCTTCGCCGTGCTCCAGGCCCTGCGCTTGTTCGCGCCAGGCCTGGCGCTGCGCAGCGTCCACCGCGTGCGCCTGCCCCGTGGCGGCAAGCGCCAGCGCCAGCGCCAGCAGGCAGCGGAGCAGGTGTCGGGACATCATGGTGTGAGGACGCGGCCGGGGTTCAGGAGGTTGTGCGGGTCCAGCGCCTGCTTGATGGCCCGCATCAGACCCAGGGCAACCGGGTCCTTGTAGTGGGGCAGGTGGTCGGCCTTGAGGCTGCCCACGCCGTGCTCGGCGCTGATCGAGCCATGGTAACGCGCCACCGCGTCAAAAACCAGTGTGTTCACGCGGGTCTCCTGCGTTGCCAGAAAGGCCTTGGCATCGCCGCCTTCGGGCGCCTGGACGTTGTAGTGCAGGTTGCCGTCGCCCAGATGGCCAAAATTCACCAGCCGAACGCCCGGCATCTCGCGCTGCAGCAAAGCGTCGGTTTCGGCGCAGAAGGCCGGGATGTGCGAGACCGGGATGCTGATGTCGTGCTTGATGTTCAGGCCCTCCTCGGCCTGTGCCAGCGGAATGCTCTCGCGGATGTGCCAGAGCGCGTGGGCCTGCGCCAGGCTTTCGGCCACCACCGCATCGGTCACCAGACCTTGCTCAAAAGCCGTTTCCAGCAGGCGCTCGAACTGGGCTCGCGCGTGGGCTTCGGATTCGTTGTGGCTGTTCTCCAGCAGGACACAGTAGGGCGTGTCCTGCCACAACGGCACCCGCAACTGCGGCATGTGCTTGTCGACCAGGCTCAGCGCGAACTGGCCCATGACCTCGAAACCGGTGAGGCCAGCGCCCAGGTGCTGGTGCGCGAGACCCAG
>JANPKR010000496.1:0-9885 GCA_031426175.1 Hydrogenophaga sp.
ACCAGGTCGACAGGCTGTCCACGGCCAGTAATAGTTTTTGCATGTGAATTTCCAGAAACAGAAAAGGGCGCCCGCAGGCGCCCCGAGTTCAGAGAAGCCCGATCAGGACTTCTTGGCACCCTTGCCGAAGTAGTGGTTGTACGCCATCTTGAAGTCGACCATGTAGTCGTTCTGCCACTGGCCTGCGCGCTCGGCAAAAGCCTTTTGCGAAGCCAGCACCTTGTTGAAGATCGGGTTCTCCGAGCCCTTCTTGGCGATGGTCTTGTCCCAGGCTTCGAGCTGTGCACGCAGGATCGCGTCGGGGGTCTTGTAGAACTTCACGCCTTGCTTCTTCAGCTCGATGTAGTCCGTGGAGTTGCGCTGGATGGCTTTCCAGCTCATGTCGGCGCTGGCCGCTTGCACGGCGTAGTCCACGATGGACTTCAGCTCGGCCGGCAGAGCGTTGAGCTTGGTCTTGTTGAACAGGATCTCGAACTGTTCGCCAGACTGGTGGAAGCTTTGCAGCATGCAGTTCTTCACCACGTCGGGGAAGCCCAGCAGGCGGTCGCTTGAGGCGTTGTTGAACTCGGCTGCGTCGATCAGGCCGCGGTCGAGTGCGGGCACGATTTCGCCACCGGGCAACGGGTTCACGGCGGTGCCCAACTCGGTGAACACGTCAACGGCCAGGCCCACGGTGCGGAATTTCAATCCCTTCATGTCGGCCACCTTGGCCACGGGCTTTTTGAACCAGCCCAGCGGTTGCGTGGGCATGGGGCCGTACAGGAAAGAGGTCACATCGAGGTTCAGGCTGGCGTAGATCTCTTCCAGCAGGGCCTTGCCGCCGCCGTAGTTGTGCCATGCCAGGACCATGTTCGGATCCATGCCGTAGGCAGGGCCGGATCCCCACAGAGCCAGCGCCGAGTTCTTGCCGTAGTGGTATGCCACCACGCCATGGCCGCCGTCCAGCGTGCCTTTGGCCACGGCTTCGAGCAACTGGAAAGCCGGCACCACGGAGCCCGAAGGCAGCACTTCGATCTTGAGCTTGCCGCCGGCCATGTCGTTGACCTTCTTGGCGAAGTCGTTGGCGTACTCGTGGAAGATGTCCTTCGAAGGCCAGGTGCTCTGGAAGCGCAGCGACGTGGTCTGGGCGGTGGCAATCATCGGCACCGACATGGCGCCTGCCGCGACGGCCGCGCCTTTGAGCATGCCGCGGCGTGACGTCACGGTTTTCTTGTCTGACATGGGTTTGTCTCCAGTCTGGGTTGAGGGTGTCGCATCATGCGCTCCTCACCCGGTTTCATTCGGCAGGGTTTTCACCGACCACGATTCATTCGGATTACTTTGTGGTGATGGTGTTGTCGAAATCGCGTACAAAAAGCTGAACGACTAAGGGTTTGCATGCTTACTGTCGGCGCGTTTTTGCGACGCAATAGGCCGGATGGGTTGTGGGCTGTAAGTCCGGTGCAAGTTTGCTTTTTCTTCCAGGGTGCAAAGACGCGGATGCAGCGGGAGCGTCCCGCCAGTGGCATGCTATGAACCATGAAACCGATACAGCTCTTCGATCCCGCGTCCAGCACTTTCACCTACGTGCTGTTTGATCAGACCACGCGCGATGCGCTCATCATCGACCCGGTGGACGAGCAGATCGAGCGCGATCTGGCCACCCTGCGCGAATACGGCCTGAAGCTGGTGTGGACGGTGGAGACCCACGCGCACGCCGACCACATCACCAGTGCTGCCAAGCTGGCCGAACTGGCCGGCGCCAAGACCGCAGCGCCTCAGGGCTGCGGCATCGGCACCGCTGGCGTGCAGCTGGCCCACGGCGATACCCTGAGTTTCGGTGGCGAGGTGTTGCGCGCGCTGCACACGCCGGGCCACACCGCCGGCAGCATGAGTCTGGTCTGGCGCCACCACCTGTTCACCGGCGACACGCTGCTGATTGGTGGTTGCGGTCGCACCGACTTCCAGTCGGGCAGCGCGAAGGACCTCTATCACAGCATCACCGAGGTGCTGTTCGACTTGCCCGACGACACCACCGTCTGGCCCGGGCACGACTATCACGGGCGCCACCACTCCACGATCGGCGCGGAGAAGCGGCACAACGAGCGTGTGGCGGGCAAGACCGAAGCAGAATTTGTTGCCCTGATGGAAGCGCTCAACCTGCCCAGACCGCGGCGCATCGACGAGGCCGTGCCAGCCAACCAGATGTCCGGTCAGCGGCATGACGCCGGTGGTGTCCTGTTCATGGAGCCGAGGCCCGCCAGTGGCCCACACCAGGGCAGCTACGCGGGCGACGTCACGCCCCAGCTCGCCTGGCAATGGATGCAGTCGGGCGAGGCAGTGCTGGTGGATGTGCGCACCGATGCCGAGCGCGAGTGGGTCGGCTTTGTTCCTGGTGCCGTGCCGGTGGCCTGGAAACAATGGCCCGGCATGGCGGTGAACCCCGACTTCGACGCTCAGGTGCGGCAGGCGGCTGCCGGCAAGAAGATCGTGTTGTTGTGCCGCAGCGGTGTGCGCTCGATTGCGGCGGCCAAACGCGCCACCGAGCTCGGCCTGGAGGCCTACAACATCCTCGAGGGTTTCGAAGGCGACCCCGATGCGCATGCGCACCGTGGGCAGCAAGGCGGCTGGCGCCACCACGCGCTGCCCTGGCGGCAAAACTGAGGCGCTTCTTTCCTGCGACTTGAAGGCGTTGCGACCGCCGGTCGGTTTGCATGCACACAAACTGAGAAGAAAGATTCACAGCCCCTGTCAGGCCTGACAGGGTGCGCGTGATTTTTCACACATTTCTTTTTTCAATGGGGTTTTCCATTTTCAAAGGATTCCCCCATGACATCGTTGGTCTGCACCCGCGAGAAAGCACCTGCCCACCCACCGATTTCCGAGCACCTGGCCGGGCGTATCCAGCGTGAATTCACCACCCGTTGGGACACGCTCTGGAGCGGGCGCTCACTGCTGCACGGGCGCGAAGCTGGACCCGGTGCTGTGCGCCTCAACGGCAACGACTACCTGAGTCTCACTGGCCACCAGGACATCGTCCAGGCCCAGACGCTGGCCATCAAGACCGACGCCGAATTCGTGATCCAGTCGGGTGTCTTCCTGCTCGACGAACATCCCGCGCGCAAGCTCGAACTCAAGCTGGCCCAGATGCTCGGGCAGGAAGACGGTCTCATTTGTCAGTCCGGCTACGCTGCCAACCTGGGCCTGCTGCAATCGATTGCAGACGAGAAGACCGTGATCTACATGGACACACTGGCCCACACCTCGCTGTGGGAAGGCGCACGCCGCGCCGGTGCCACGACACACCCTTTCCGCCACAACGACGCCGAGCACCTCGACCGTTTGGTGCAGCGCCACGGCGCCGGCCTGATCGTGGTCGACTCGGTGTACAGCACCACCGGGGCCGTGGCGCCGCTGGTGCAGGTGGTGGAGGTGGCCGAGCGTCGGGGCTGCATGACGCTCGTGGATGAGTCGCACTCGCTGGGCACCCACGGCCCGCAAGGGGCGGGTCTGTGCGCCGAGCTTGGCCTCAGCCACCGCGTGCACTTCATCACCGCCAGCCTGGCCAAGGCCTTCGCGGGCCGAGCGGGTTTCCTCAGCGTGCCTGCGGCCATGCGCAACTACGTGCTCAGCACCAGCTACCCCAACATGTTCAGCTCGTGCCTGCTGCCACACGAGATCGCCGCGCTGGATGCCACGCTGGAGGTGATTCGGCGCAGCGACACCGAGCGCGCTCGCCTGCACGCTCACACGCGCCAGCTGCGCGGCGTGCTCAGCGATCTGGGCTACCCGATCCACCAGGGCACCGAGCAGATCATTGCGCTGGAAGCCGGCACCGAGCCCGCCACCATGGTGCTGAGAGACCTCCTGGAGGAGCGGGATGTGTTCGGCGCGGTGTTCTGCGCGCCAGCCACCAGCCGCAACCGCACCATGGTGCGCCTCACGCTGCACGCCGCGCTCACCGGCGCCGAGCTCGAACATGTGGCCGCGGCGGCGCGCGAGGTGGCGCCGCTGGTCAAACCCTGGGACTGGCCGATTGCGCGGCGCGCCCGCGCCGCCTGCGCTCAGTTGTCCTGAACGCTGCGGTGGCCTTCGGCGTCCAGAAAACGCCGGTAGCCATAGATGGGCTGGGGCAGGTCGGCAGCGTGGAGCGAAAACACCGCGCCTGTGACCAGCTTGTCTTCCCCCAGCGAAAAGGCAGGCGCGGTGCGGATCGGTCCGCTCAGGCCGAGCTGCTGGTGCAGCTCCACCGCGGCGAGCTGGTGACCCGACTGGATCGCTCGAACCACGTCGAAGCCCAGTCCGGCCGAACCGGCCAGATCGGCCAGATCGGCCAGACCGCTGGAGGGCTCCAGCTGCAGCCAGTGGGCATCGCCCGCCCCGTCCAGGCCGATCAGGCCGAACGGCTCGCCCAGCACCGCATATTCGACCCAGTTCTGGCTGGTGAAGGCCTGCAAGGCCAGCGCGATGGACGGGATCTGAAGCAGCGACTGCTGGGATGGCTGCATGGCACCGCGCCACAGCGTGTTCAGGCGTGGGTGCGGTGCATGTATCAGCTTGCGCAGCACGCCGAGCAGATGCCGCGTGATGTCGGTGGTTTGCTTGGGCACGAACTGGTCGATGAGGCCGTTGTTGAAGGCCTGGATGGCGATCTGCTCGTCTGCCTGGCCGGTGAGCAAGACCCGCGAGCCTGGCCAGTCGAGCAGGGTGTTGAGCACTTTGAGACCATCGGTGCCCGGCATGGCGTAGTCGACCACGCAGGTCTTGACGAGTTGGTAGCGCGCCGGATTCACCGCCCAGTAGCGCAGTATCTGCGGCAACAGGGGCTGACCCTGGCGCCAGCGTTCGATCATCTGCAGCTGCACCATGGCATCGGCTTCCCACCGCGCCGG
Source organism: Hydrogenophaga sp. (assembly GCA_031426175.1). Classification (GTDB taxonomy): domain Bacteria; phylum Pseudomonadota; class Gammaproteobacteria; order Burkholderiales; family Burkholderiaceae_C; genus Hydrogenophaga. The sequence goes on from JANPKR010000496.1 coordinate 4,872, forward strand.
CTCTTGCAGCATGCGTTGCGCGAAACCCGAGGGGCGCGAGAACAGCTCCACCTGCCAGTGCGTCGGGATCACCAGCCCGAGCATGTCGAGGTAATCGGTGTCGTCGTCGAGGAACAGGATGCTGCCGGGACGGTGGAAAAGGGGGATCGTCAGTGCCATCGTGTCGTCAGCGTGGGGAGAATGAAGCGGTGGAAGCCGAGGCGGTGGCGGCCGGGTTCTTGAGCGGGAGATCAATCATGAAGACCGCACCCAGGCCGAGCTCGGAGTGCACGTTCAAGCTGCCCTGGGCCGCTTCCACCACGTTCTTGCAGAACGTCAGACCCAGACCGTTCCCCGCGCCCGCCAGGGTCGAGAAGAACGGCTCGAAGATTCTCGCCTGCTGTTCTTGGGCAATGCCGATTCCGTCGTCAGATACTGCAATCCGGCCTTTGCCGTGGTGCACACCCACGTCCAGCCGGAGGTCGCCCGGGCTGGGCGCCTGGCTGGCCGAGGCCAGCGCGTGCAGTGCGTTCTTGATCAGATTGGTGAGCACCTGAGAGAACAGCGGGCGCGAGGCCACGAAATGGAAATCTTGCTGGATGTGCACCTGCACGCAGTCGCGTTCGCGCGAGGACCGGTAGGGGTAGTTCAACACCACTTCCTGCACCAGCTCGGCCGCGCGGATCAACGACTGGTCGCGTGGCAGACGGGTGAGCTGCGCGTTGGAAATCTGGGTGTCGATCTGGCGGTTCATGCTGCGCACCAGGTTCTGCAGCCGTGTAGCCAGCTCGTCGAACTTCTTTTGCTTGGACTCCGGCAGATCGTGCTGCGACAGGTTGCGCAACACGTCGCCCATGAGGTTGACGGTGGCCAGCGGCGTGCGCAGCTCGTGCGCCATCACACCCATGGTGCTGAGGGTGTTGATCAGGCGGGTGCGGCGCAGGTTGGCGCTGGAGGCGCCCAGCATCAAGGCTGCGCCCCAGGCAAATGCGACCACCACCAGGTGGTCAGCCGCTGTGGCTTGGGGCGTCAGCTCGACGTGCAGGCTGCGGGCCAGCACCAGACTGACGGCGATGCCCGCGACCGCGCCCAGCGTGGCCAGGCGCCAATCGGTGAGGTGGTAATAAATCACCAGCATGCAGGCCACACTGGCCAGCCAGACATCGTTGCCACCGTTGAGCCAATACATCAGGGAGAAGAACATGGGCAACTGCAGCCAGCACGCTACTGAAAACACCCAGATGGTGGTTCTGGAGGTCAGGTCCCGGTTGACCGCGCCGATCAGCAACGGGATGCCCAGGCTGGCCATGGCCAGGCGGGCCGCCAGGCTTTCGTAGGGTTGGGGCAACAGGCTGATCCAGATCCATCCAAATGCGATATGACCCAGGATGGTGAATGCACCGAGGTACTGCAGCCGGGCGCGCGATGGGTGCAGAATCGGCTCCAGCGGTGCGTGCACCACCTCGTCCAGCAGCCACCGCCACAAACGCGCTTTGACGCTGAGCCACCTCAACCGGTCCAGAGGCAATATGTACTCCTTCAATTGCAGAACATCCGTTGCCTGTGCCGGCCACCCCCCTGCCAGCGCCATTGTCTGTGCAACAGAGTGTTTGCGGTCATGACCCTGCCTGTCAACTTTGACAGTGTGAGCCTGGACAGCATTCTGGCCGACTGGGTGTGCGCCTTGCATGACCAAGGCGTGGAGTCCGTGATGGTGTTGGGTCCGGCGCCCACCGGGGGGCGTGACGAGCGCCAGGTGCTGGCGGTGCATCCACCCCGCTTGCTCTCGGCTGCTCAGGCGCTGGCCGACAGCGCCGACTTTGGCGCCAGCTGGCGCGAGAGTGATGCGCCTCTGGTGGCTTGGCAAGACATTTCCAAATCGGTGTTTGAACAGTCCAGCCGATGGCGGCGCCTGTGGCTGGCCCATGGCTACCAGACACTGGTGCGGGTGGCCTTCAGCCTCCCGGCTGGCCGTGCCTTCGAGTGTTTCATGTTCAGCCCGCGCGCCTTCGCTGATCGATCGGAGGCCGCGGCCCTGGCCTGGTCCGCTTTCAATATCTGGCCCATGCTTCGCCGCGCCATCGCCGAAGCCCGGGTGAATCTGAGCCCGCGCGAACTGGAGAGCCTGAACATGGCGTTCGAAGGCCTCACCGCGCGCGAAACCGCCTTGCGCATGGATTGCTCCGAACGCACGGTGAACTACCACCTGGCCAACGCCATGGCCAAGCTCAAGACCGACAACAAGCTGGCAGCCGTTCAGCGCGCCTGCTGGATTGGATTGATCTAAAGGCTGTTCGCCCCCACGCTCCCCCGCTGCGCGTAATCCGCTGCCCCCGGAGGGGGCTGAGCCTGCCTTGGGGCGGCCCGTCGCCGGCTCGCATGCTGCAGTGCGCAAACCCCCACGGGTTTGCGTGGTCATAATCCGCGCATGACATTTCTGGCCCTGGACGTTGGCAACACCCGCCTGAAGTGGGCCCTGTATGAAGAACCGCGTTCCGGTTCGCGCCTGATGGCGCAGGGTGCCCAATTCCTCGAAAACATCGAAACGTTGGCCGAAGGCGACTGGGCCGACCTGCCGGCGCCGCGCTGGGTGCTGGGCTGTGTGGTCGCGGGCGATGCGGTCAAACGCCGGGTCGAAGAGCAGCTGGAGTTGTGGGACGTGACGCCCCAGTGGGTGGTGTCCGGCAACGCCGAGGCGGGGGTGGTCAACGGCTACGACCACCCGGCCCGGCTGGGCGCTGACCGCTGGGTGGCGATCATCGGGGCGCGTCAGCGACTGGTCTCGCTCGGTTTGAAGCGGCCTTGTGTGGTGGTGATGGTCGGCACGGCTGTCACGGTGGAGGCCATCGACACCGAAGGTCGTTTTCTGGGCGGCATCATCCTGCCGGGCCACGGCATCATGCTGCGTGCGCTGGAATCGGGCACAGCCGGCCTGCATGTGCCCACTGGCGAGGTGCGCGACTTTCCCACCAACACCAGCGACGCGCTCACCAGCGGGGGGACTTTCGCCATTGCCGGTGCGGTTCAGCGCATGGTAGACAACCTGCGTCGGCACTGCGGCGACGAGCCGGTGTGTTTCATGACCGGTGGCGCCGGCTGGAAGATGGCGCCCAGCATGGCACTGCAGGTCGAGCTGGTGGAGGGTCTGATTTTTGACGGACTGTTGGAGATGGCTTCGCGCCGGCTGGCGCTGGCCTGAGTCGGTCGGTCGATCAGGCTTTGCTCTCGCCCCACGGCAGCATCAGAGTCAATGTCAGCAGTCGACGGAACTCCGGCTCGAACTCGTCAATGATGCGCTGCGGTTCCGGGCACAAGGTGGTGTCGGCGATCACACCGAACTGCACGCCACCGCCGTAGCTCAGGATCGACACGCCCAGGCCCACAGTTCCCGTTTGGGGCACCCAGAACATGGTCTGTTCCAGCGTGGAGCCACACACCTGAAGCTTGGTGGCCGGGCCGGGCACGTTGGTCATGACCGCCGTGGTCTTGCGGCCGAACAGACTGAGCAAGGCGTCTTGCGCCGGTTTCACCAGCAAGCCTGCCACCGAGAGCAGGCCGAACGTGAGCAGCGGTTGCAGACTGCCTTTGAGGTTGTTCATGCGCGAGCGCACGGTGAATACGCGTTCGACCGGGTTGGCACAACCAATCGGCAGCACCAGCGGCACCAGGCCAAAACGGTTACCGAGTTTCCAGGCGTCTTCCATCGGACGCAGGTTGATCGGCACCATGGCTCGGATCTCTTTGCCTTGTGTGTCGTCGCCCTGGCTTTGCAGGTAGGCCCCAATGGCCCCGGCCACGCAACCCAGCAGCACGTCGTTGACCGAGCAGTTGAGCGCCTTGCCGATGGCTTTCACTTCGTCGAGCGCGATCGGTTCGCACCAGGCCACGCGTTTGGTGTTGCCTGGCTGGCCCTTGAGCCGGGTGGGTGAATCGTCGGGCATGAGCGCGAGCGCGGCGAGGTCGCTGGCGAGCTGGCCGCCCATGCGCGCGAGATCGACCGCCTGGCCCAGCGAGTCGGTCAGGCTTTGCTGGGGCGAAGCCAGCAGGGCGAACGACTTGGCAGCGCCGCCGCCGGCGGCTTCCAGGGCCTTGGCGGTGAGGTCGCCGAAGGGTCGGATGAGGGTGTCCGCGACCCAGTCTTCCGCACCGTCCAGAGGGGGTTTGCCGGTCTTGCGGCTCTTGCGCTGGGGAGGCACGCCACCGCCGTCGACCAGGCTCATCATCACGCTGATGAGCGCGATGCCGTCGGCGATGCAGTGGTGGATGCGGGCCACCAGGGCAGAGCCGCCGTCGTATTGTTCGATCAGCTCGAAACGCCACAGCGGGTGCTGGCGGTCCAGCGGCTGCATGGCGAGTTCGGCCACGCGGGCCTGCAGCGCGTCCTGCTCGGTCTGGGAACCGGTTTGCGATAGCCGGTGCGTGACCACGTGGCGGTCGAGCCGGAAATCGGTGTCGTGTATCCAGTGCGCACCAGCTGCGTCTTCCCGTGCCAGCTGCACAAAGCGCGGGTAGGGCAGCAGCCGCTCCCGCACACGCTCGCTCAAGGCCTCGATGGTGATGCCGGGCTTCAGGATCCACACACCGACAATCATCATGAGGTTGCTGGGCGAGTCCATGCGCAGCCAGGCCGTGTCGACCTTGCTCATGCGTTCGCCCTCCAGCCCCAGTGTGGTGGACAGTGCCTGCTTCACGGCAGGCAGCACGCCGGTCACTGCGCTGTTGGGTGCGGCTTTGCGGGGTGCGTCGGGGCGACCGGCACGCGCCAGAGAGGTGTCGCTGCGGGCGGCAACGCGTTGAACCATGGATGCTCCTCGGGTGGCTGTGCGGGTCTTGACTTGTGGGCCTATTGTGCAGAGGCTGCCAACCGTAAGATAGCGGGAGAGCCCTAAGCCCGGCGCGTTTTGCCGGGGTGGTTCATTTCAACAACAGGAGCATTCATGGCCGATCTCAAAGCCCTTTTCGAAGCCGCAGTGGCGAACTCCAAGAACCTGAGCGAGCGCCCCGACAACGCCACGCTGCTGAAGATCTACGCGCT
>JANPKR010000497.1:0-6033 GCA_031426175.1 Hydrogenophaga sp.
CTACGACTTCGACCTCTTCAAAACCACCGAGCAAACCCGCTCGCTCGACGAGCGCCGGCTGGTCGATCTGGTCTACACCGTGTTCGACACCGAGACCACCGGGCTGGAGCCCTCGCAGGGCGATGAAATCATCCAGATCGGCGCCGCGCGCATTGTCAATGGCAAGTTGCTCCATCAAGAGTGCTTTGAACAGCTGGTAGACCCACAGCGCAGCATCCCGGCTGCATCCATTCCCATTCATGGCATACAGCCGGCTATGGTGGTGGGCCAGCCCACCATCGGCGATGTACTGCCGGCCTTCCATGCCTTTGCGCATGACACCGTGCTGGTGGCTCACAACGCAGCGTTCGACATGCGCTTTCTGCAGCTCAAGGAAAAATCCACCGGCGTGGTGTTCGACCAGCCGGTTCTTGACACGCTGTTGCTCTCGGCCCTGATCCACCCCAATCAGGACTCGCACCGGCTGGAAGCGATTGCCGAGCGCTTCGATGTGCCGGTCATCGGACGCCACACGGCCATGGGCGACGCCATGGTGACGGCCGAGGTGTTCATCAAGCTGCTTCCGCTCCTGGCGCAGCAGGGCATCCACACACTGGGGCAGGCCCGGGAGGCCGCTCAGAAAACCCACCTTTCTCGCTTGAAGTACTGATGCCCGCCCGCTACGGGGAGTTTCAGATTGGGTAGCGGCTGGACAAGACCGACTGCAAGTTCTGGACAACCTGAAACGCATCCCTGAGTTGTGTGCGCTCAAAGTTGGAAATTTCGGCCGGGTCCAGAAAGTTGTCGGGTGTCCGTCCTTGAGCCATCTGGCGCGTCTGGTGCTGGATGCGCAATGCCGCCAGAAACTCCAGCGCGTCGCGCAGGTCGCGAGCGCTCTGTTCGCTGATGTCGCCACCGTCGGCCGCCACCAGCAGCCGGTCGTGGGTGTTGACCTCGGTGTGGCCGCCAGCCAGCGCATACACCCGCGCCAGATCGACGATGGGCACCACTCCGGTGTGCTTGAGGTCGATGGTGCCCTTGTGTTCCCCGCTGCGCGCGGGCGACAAGCCTTTGAAGAACCCCAGCGGGGGTTGGCGGCTCAGCGCGTTGCCCGCCATGTGGGCCAGGAAAAGGGTGTTGCCTCGCGTGTGCTGCAACACCTCGTGGCGCAGCCCGTCGAGCAGGCTGGCCTGACCGTGGATGGCGCGCAAGTCGAAGAACACGCAGGTGAGCATGAGTGCCGTTGGGTCGGGCTCACCCACCCAGCGCCGGAAATACTCGGCCCAGCGCGCGCGGGTTTGGCGCCAGGCGTCGGTCATGGCCATCATCTCGCCCGGGCAGAACACAAAGCCGCAAGCGTCCAGGCCCGTGCACACGAACCGCGTGAGCTCGCGGAAGTACGCGCCGTGCAACGCCTCGTCAAACGCATCATCCAGTACGAGGCCGTTGTCCTGATCGGACCTGGCGGTTTGTTCGCTTCGGGCCTGCGAGCCTGCGGCAACCCAGACGTAGTCCACCGGCGCCGGACCCAGCTGCGCCTCGCCCAGTTGCAGCAAGCGCGTGGTGATGGCGTCTGTGATGGCGGTGATGATGTGACCAGTGTTGTACGCAGTCGCATCGGCCGCGGCCAGGCTCCGCTGCAACGCATGGATGCGGGTGCTGGCGCGTTGCAGACCCGTCACCGTGGTCTGTTTGTAGATATCGCCCGCCAGGTACACCGCCGAGGTGCTGTGCTGCTCGGTCAGGTCGGTCGCGGTGATCATGCCGACGATGCGCTGGCCGTCGAGCACCGGGACGTGGTGGATGTTGTGGCGCGCCATCAGCAGCAGCGCACTGAACGCCGGGTCGTGCAGGTTCACGAAAAATGGTGCCAAGGTGGCGATGTCCATGATCGGCTTCTGCGTGTCCAGCCCGGCGGCGATCACCCGGTTGCGCAAGTCGCGGTCGGTGATCAGTCCAAAGAGATGGCCCTGCTCCACGATCAGGATGGACGACACCCGCTGTTCTTTCATGAGCTGGGCCGCTGCGCGGATGCTGGTGTGCGGCGGCAGGGTGATGGGCGAACGTTTGATCAGTGACCCCACAGGCGTGGTCATCAGGTTGAGCGCCGCGTCATATGCAGCGGCGCCCGCGATCGTGGGGACTTGTTCGGTGGATGCGTGGGCCATGGTACTTGTAGGACTTAAGAATCCGTTCTTCATCGTAACTGGCTCTTCCCCAATGCGATTCGGGTAAACACTCAGAGGGTTTGACCTGCCTCAAACGGGCTGAAAGTTGATCTGTAAGAAAGCGGTAAGGTGCAAATCCAGAATGGCGCCAAACCAACCGAACCTTGCATGCTGCTCTTGATTTCCGCAGTCAAGCTGATCACCGAAATCGCCCTGTTGGCGCTTGTCGGTCAGTGGGTGTTGGGCCTGCTTGCCGGCAAACGCAAGGACACCAATGTGTTCTATCAATTGCTGCAGCAAATGGGGAAGCCTTTTGTGATGGTGGCCCGGTGGGTCACACCGAAATTCGTGCTCGAACGCCACCTCCCGCTGGTGGCATTTCTCCTTCTGGCTTTCATCTGGGTCGCGGTGACGCTGACCAAGGTCAACCACTGTTTGAAGATCGGGGTGGCTCTGTGTCAATGAACCGTTCGATCAACCGCAAGTTCATTCAACTGCAGGTTCGTGCGCTGGTGCTGTTGGGTCAGCGCGAGCAGGCACTGGAGCGGGTCGGTCATCTGCTGGAGAGCCACCCGGCCGACCCCTATGCCCTGGCCACCCGCGCCCATCTGTTGGCCGAGCTGGGCGACAAGGACGGCGCACAGCAGACTTTGCAGCAACTTGTGGCCGCCCAGCCCGAGCAGCCAGCGGGCTGGTTCAACCTGGGTTACCTCAGCGAAGAAATGGGTCAACTGGAACAAGCCGAAGCGGCCTTCCGGCGCGCCACCGAACTCGATCCCCAACTCGACCGGGCCTGGTACGGCCTGGCTCTGAGTCTCATCCGCCAGCGCCGCTTTGACGAAGCCGTCACTGCCCTGCGCAAGAACACCGAACTGCAACCGATGAGCCCCTACGGCTGGTACCAGCTGGCCCGGGTTCATGTGGACCGGCAAGAGCCCGACGAGGCGGCGAAGATCATTCGCCACCTCCGAAAGTTCGAGCCCAAGGTGGCTGCACAGCTGGAGCGTGAAACCGGTCTGGGTCAACAAGCCCGGGCCTGATTTCACGCTGCAGCTGCGCAGTTGCCAAAAAAGAGGGGGCCGGTGGAAGCCGGTTTCCTGGAAACGCGGACCGTTGGCAGGCTACCCGGGGGGACTGGGGTGGCGTCCGTGATGTGCCCGAAAGGGTGTTCTTGATGGAGGTCAATCGCATGGAACTGACAGACAAGCACCGCCGTTATTGGCGCAAAAACCTCAACGTCACGGCCATATTGCTTGCAATCTGGTTTGTCGTGACGTTCGGGGTGAGCTACTTCGCACGTGAACTGAGCTTCAACTTTTTCGGTTGGCCGTTCAGTTTCTGGATGGGTGCCCAGGGCGCCTTGGTGGTGTATTGCGTGATCATTGCGTACTACGCCTGGTACATGAACAAACTCGACATCGAACACGGTGTCGAAGAGACCGAGGAATAACACCATGGCGGGCATGTTCGAAACGAGCGCCGGCGGTTCCGGCGGCAACAAGGCCTTCAAGCAACAACTCAACAAGGTGTACACGTGGTACACGGGCGGCTTCTTCATCTTCGTGGTGGCCTTGGCCATCCTGGAGCAGATGGGCTTGTCGCGCGAATGGATCGGTTTCATCTTCCTGCTCGCGACCATCGGGTTGTACGCCGGTATCGGCATCATGAGCCGCACCACCGACGCCTCCGAGTACTACGTGGCGGGTCGACGGGTTCCGGCGGTCTACAACGGCATGGCCACGGGCGCTGACTGGATGTCTGCCGCATCCTTCATCGGCATGGCCGGTACGCTCTACCTGACCGGCTACAGCGGCTTGGCTTTCATCATGGGCTGGACGGGTGGCTACTGTCTGGTGGCGCTGTTTCTCGCGCCCTACCTGCGCAAGTTCGGCCAATTCACCATCCCGGACTTCCTGGGTGAGCGCTACGGTGGCAACCTGCCGCGTTTCATCGGCATATTTGCGGCCATCCTGTGCTCTTTCGTGTATGTCGTGGCACAGATCTACGGCGTGGGCCTGATCACCTCGCGCTTGACGGGTGTGGCCTTCGAGCTCGGGATCTTCCTGGGTCTGGGTGGCATTCTGGTGTGTTCGTTCCTGGGCGGCATGCGCGCCGTGACCTGGACGCAAGTGGCGCAGTACATCATTCTGATCGTGGCCTACCTGATCCCCGTGGTTTGGTTGTCGGTCAAGCAGACCAGCGTGCCAGTGCCGCAGGCCGTCTACGGCTTTCAGCTGGAGAAGGTCACGGCGAAGGAAAAGCTGCTTGCGGCCGATCCCAAGGAGCTGGAGGTTCGCGAGATCTTCAAGCAACGCTCTGCCGCACTGGCTGAAAAGCTCAAGGATCCAGCCGCTGCACTGGTGGCCGACAAGGCCGCTGCTGAAGCCAAGCTGGCCGCTCTGCGCGCTGCCAATGCACCATCGTCCGACATCGCCGCGGCGGAGAAGGCCATTTCTTCGCTGCCCAAGGACGCGGAAGCGGCCAAGAAGGCATGGACGGCAGCGAAGACAAGCGCGGACAACAAGGCCAAACCGCTCAACGGCATGCCGGCGCATGCGCAGCAGTTCGCGGGTGACCCCAACGGTGACGCCGCGGCGGTCAAGGCCTACGACACCTCGCGCCTCAATTTCCTGGCCCTCATCTTCTGCCTGATGATCGGCACGGCCGCACTGCCTCACATCCTGATGCGCTATTACACCGTGCCCAGCGTGCGTGAGGCTCGTGAGTCTGTGACCTGGTCGCTGTTCTTCATCTTCCTGCTGTATTTCACGGCTCCGGCCCTGGCCGTGCTGGTGAAGTACGAGGTGTTCCACGTGCTGGTCGGCACACCGTTTGACCAGCTGCCCGCCTGGGTGGCATCGTGGAACAAAGTGGATCCTTCGTTGATGGCGGTCACCGACATCAACAAGGACGGCCTGCTGCAACTCAACGAGATGACCATCGGTGGCGACATCATCGTGCTGGCCACGCCGGAAATTGGTGGCTTGCCCTACGTGATTTCGGGACTGGTGGCTGCCGGTGGCCTGGCCGCTGCGCTGTCCACCGCCGACGGCCTGCTGCTCACCATCGCGAACGCGCTGTCGCACGACCTGTACTACAAGATGATCGACCCCAACGCTTCCACGGCCCGACGCGTCACCATCTCCAAGATGCTGCTGCTGATCGTGGCTCTGGCGGCGGCGTACGTGGCGGCGCAGAAACCGGCGGACATCCTGTTCCTGGTCTCGGCGGCGTTCTCGTTCGCGGCGGCTTCGTTCTTCCCGGCCTTGGTGCTCGGCATCTTCTGGAAGCGCGCCACCGGGATCGCTGCGTCGATCGGCATGGTCGCTGGTTTGGGCATCACCGCGTACTACATGGTGACCACCCAGCCTTGGATGCGCGGCATCTTCGGCGTGACTTCGCCCATCGAACTGTGGTTCGGCATCCTGCCGATCTCGGCAGGGGTGTTCGGCGTGCCGGTTGGTTTTGCCGTGATCATCCTGGTGAGCCTGGTGACGCCGGCCCCGAGCCGCAAGATTCAGCAGCTGGTGGAGCATGTGCGCTACCCCAGCCTGCGCATGAACTGAGCACATCCTCGGTCACCCGGCCCACTCACCGCCTCGGCGGCCAGTGGGCCCCAACCCGGCCAGTTTCGCGACTGGCCGGGTTTTTTGCTAGAATCGTGGGCTTGCCTTGCTGCACCCCATCTGACGCTGGGGGCAGCTCCAACCCAAGCCCGCCTTTGTTGGTGGGCGAATCCACAAGGAGAGTCCATGCGTCATTACGAAATCGTTTTGCTGATCCATCCGGATCAAAGCGAACAGGTTCCAGCCATGCTGGAGCGTTACAAGGGCATGATCACCGCCGGCGGCGGCAAGATCCATCGCGTTGAAGATTGGGGCCGTCG
>JANPKR010000498.1:0-2605 GCA_031426175.1 Hydrogenophaga sp.
TGCCCCCGCCCTGCCGGTAGGTGGCCCACCAGGCCAGCGCCAGAAACAGCGGCAGCGCAAACAGCATGCGGTACATGATGAGCGTGACCGCGTCAACGCCGTGCCGGTAGGCCAGTTTGACGATGATGGCCTTGCCACTGAAGGCAATGGAGCCGGCGGCCGCGAGCATCAATCCGGTGGCGAGGTGAGGGCTGGGGGCTGCGCGCATCGCTCGATTATCGGCAACGACCGACGGGCTTGACCCGCCTCACTGCACCGGCGGCGTGCAGGCCAGCACCTCGTCCATGGTGGTCAGGCCCTCGGCCACCCGCATGGCACCAGCCAGCCGCAGCGGGCGCATGCCGTCGGCCACCGCCTGCTTGCGCAACACGTCCAGGCGCGGCTCGCGGCTCACCTTGTCCTTGAACGACTCGGTCACTGTGAGCAGCTCGTAGAGGCCCATGCGGCCACGAAAGCCGGTCATGCGGCAATCGACACAACCTACCGGTTCGTAAGGCCGGTAGCCACCGCTGATTTGCCAGGGCTTGACCAGCTCGGCCAGCGACTCGCGCGAAGTCGCTGCCTGGGCCTTGTCCTGCTGCGTCTTGCAGGCCGGGCACAGCGTGCGCACCAAGCGCTGCGCGAGCACGCCCAGAACGGTGGCGTTGATGAGGTAGGGCGGTATGCCCAGCTCCATCAGCCGCATGATGGCCGAAGGTGCGTCGTTGGTGTGCAGCGTGGTGAACACCAGGTGGCCGGTGAGCGCGGCTTGCACCGCCATCTCGGCGGTGGGCAGATCGCGCACCTCGCCCACCATGATGATGTCCGGGTCCTGCCGCATGAGCGCGCGCAGGCCCTGCGCGAAGTCCAGGTCCAGGTGGGCCTGCACCTGCGTCTGGTTGAAGGCCGGCTCGATCATCTCGATGGGGTCTTCGACCGTGCTCACGTTGACCTCTTCGGTGGCCAGGCGCTTGAGCGTGGCGTAGAGCGTGGTGGTCTTGCCCGAGCCCGTGGGACCCGTCACCAGCACGATGCCGTGCGGGTGTTTGGTCAGCGCCTCCCAGCGCTGGGCGTCGTGCGCCGCAAAGCCCAGCGCGCTGAGGTCCTTCACGGTCGACTCGGGGTCGAAGATGCGCATGACAAGCTTCTCGCCAAACGCCGTGGGAAGGGTGGACAGGCGCATTTCCACCTCTTCACCGCGCGCGCCCGCCACACCAGGGCGCAGCGTCTTGATGCGGCCGTCTTGCGGGCGCCGGCGCTCCACCACGTCCATGCGCCCCAGCAGCTTGATGCGTGCCGTCATGGCGGTGAGCACGCCGATGGGCATCTGGTAGACCGGATGCAGCACACCATCGATGCGGAAGCGGATCACGCCCTGCTCGCGCCGCGGCTCCAGGTGGATGTCGCTGGCGCGCTGGTCAAACGCGTACTGCCACAACCAGTCGACCACCTGCACGACGCCTTGGTCGTTGGCGTCGAGCTTGTTGGCCTTGCCCAGCTCCACCAATTGTTCAAAGCTGCCGAAACCGCCACTGCCGCCTCCGCTTTTGCTGGCTGCGCGCACCGACTTGGCCAATGCAAAGAACTCGGCGGTGAAGCTGTTGATGGCCTGCGGGCTGGCCAGCACCAGGCGCACATTGCGCCGCGTCTGGCGCTCCACCTCGGGCACCCAGTCGCGGATGTACGGCTCGGCGGTGGCCACCACCACCTCGGTGGGGCTCACCTGCACCGGCAGCACCTTGTGGCGCTCGGCGTAGGCCGCGCTCATCACATCGGCCACCTTGCCCACGTCGACCTTGAGCGGATCGATGCGCATGTAGTCCAGCCCGCTGCGCTTGGCCAGCCACTGGGTGAGCATCTCCACATCGAGCACATGGCTGTCGGCCTTGCGCGCCATGGCCACCACCGACAGGCGCTGCAACGGGTGTTGTGCGCTGTGCGCTGACGCGCAACGCGCCACGGTGCGCTCTGCCTCGGCACCAGAGATCACACCATCGTCCAGCAACCACTGCACCAGCATTCGCCAGTCGAGCGGACCGACAGGATCAGGAGTGCCAGGGATTTTGCTCGGTTGTTTCATGCGTGTCTCTCGCGTCTCTCAGGCCACAGGTTTGAACAGCTTCATCCACTTCACGGCAGGCAGACCCCAACGTTCCTGCACGACCTCGGCCCGCGCCAGCAGTTGCATGCGCGTGGACCGTTGTGGCGTGCGCTGGGCGAGCACCACGGTGTTGCCTTCGCGTGTGGGCTTGAAGGCCCACACGGCGTCGTCACCAAAGGCGGCGCACAGGCTTTGCAGCGAGCGCTCGTAGCTGGTGTCGCGTCCGAACAGGTTGACGGTGAGGCAGCCGTCGTCGGTGAGCGCATTGCGGCAGTCGGCGTAAAAGTCTGGGCTGTCGAGCACGGGTGCGGCGGCTTCGTGGTCGTACAGGTCGACCTGCAACGCGTCGTAAGTCCCAAGGTGGTCGACACGTCGGATCTCTTCGCCCGCATCGGCGAGCACCACGCGCAGCTTGGCGCCATCGGCGGGCAGCTTGAACCAGCTGCGGCACACCGTGACCACCTGCGGGTTGATTTCGATGGCGGTGGTGTCCATGCGCAGCTTCTTGAAGCAAAACTTGGTGAG
>JANPKR010000499.1:0-9391 GCA_031426175.1 Hydrogenophaga sp.
ATCCCTCATGGGGCTGGTGCCCATCAAGAGCGGCAGCATCACGCTCGACGGCGTGCCCATTGCTGGCGCCACGCCGTATGAGCGCGCCCGCATGGGCATGGGCTTCGTGCCGCAAGGCCGCGAGATCTTTGGCCGCCTCACGGTTCAGGAAAACCTGCTCATGGGCCTGGCCTACAAGAAGGGCAACACGCCCATACCGCCCGAACTGTTCGAACTGTTTCCCGTGCTCAAGCAGATGCTGAGCCGGCGCGGTGGCGACTTGTCGGGCGGGCAGCAGCAGCAGCTGGCCATTGCGCGTGCGCTGGCCGCCGGGCCGAAGCTGTTGATATTGGACGAGCCCACCGAAGGCATCCAGCCCAACATCATCAAGGACATTGGCCGCGTCATCCGCATGCTGGCCGACCGGGGCAACATGGCCATCGTGCTGGTGGAGCAGTACTACGACTTCGCCGAAGCCCTGGCCGACCGCTATGTGGTCATGGAGCGCGGGGAAGTGATTGCCAGCGGCCCCGGCAGCGAAATGCAGGCCAAGGGCGTGCGCCAGCTCGTCGCGATCTGATCGCCTGACCTATCGGCCAAGTTGAACCAGCGCCGCCTGCAAGACCGCGAGGCCACCCACACGCTGGTCGTTGATGAAGATCTGCGGCATCTGCCGCACCGACGGGCCGCAGCGCTCGTAGAACGCGAGACGCTCGGTCTCGTCGTCGATCTTGATCTCCTCAAACCCGAGCGAGCGGGACTTGAGCAGCATCTTGGCCGACTCGCATTGCGGGCAGGCGGACTTGGAATAGACGGTGATTTTGGGTTGCATGGGTGAAGTCTACGGGCCAGATCTGCCCTCAGGCCCCTCACTCCGCCGAGATCTTCCGCTCCTTGATGATCGCGCCGAAGCGCTGCGAATCATCCGCACCGCGCTTGCCGAACTCGGCCGGTGTCAGTGGCAGCGCTTCCCCGCCCAGCGCCGTGATGCGGTCTTTCACCGCTGCGGTGCCCAGGATTTTGTTGACCTCCGCGTTGAGCTTGGTGATCACGGCCGGTGGTGTGCCGGCGGGCGCGTAAAAGCCAAACACCGAGTCAGCGTCAAAACCCTTCAGGCCCGCTTCGTCGAGCGTGGGCACGTCGGGGAACAGGGGCGAGCGCTTCAGGCTGCCCACAGCCAGCAGCTTGGTGCGGCCGGCCTTGGCGTGCGAGAGTCCGATACCCGGGTCGAAGTAATAGTCGATCTGGTTGCCCATGAGGTCGGTCAACGCCGGTGCGGCGCCGCGGTAGGGCACGTGCACCGCAAACAGGCCTGCCTGGCTCTTGAACATTTCGCCCGCGAGGTGGGGCGAGCTGCCGTTGCCGGCCGAGCCGTACACCAGGCGGCCCGGGTTGGACTTGATGAGTTTGATCAGGTCCTGCACGTTGTTGGCTTCCAGCGTGGGCTTGCCCATCAGGTACACCAGCACGCGCGCAGCCGAGGCCACGGGCACCAGGTCTTTCGCCGGGTCAAACGGCATGCGGGGGTAGATGTGCGGGTTCACCGACACCATGCCGCCCGAGCCCATGAGCAACGTGTACCCGTCGGCCGGGGATTTGGCCACCAGGTCGCCAGCGATGTTGCCATTGGCACCCGCGCGGTTTTCCACCACCACGGGTTGACCGAGCGCGGTGGCCAGCGGGGTGGACACGAGCCGCGCGATCTGGTCGGCAGCACCCCCGGGCGGGAAGCCCACTACCACTTTGACCGGCTTGTCGGGCCAAGCCTGCGCGAGCGCTGCTGGCACGGTGGTCAGCGCCATGAGGCCCAGCGCGACAGCGACGGCCATGTGCCAGTGGCGGGAAGGGTGGGTGGGGGTTCGGGTCATGTTTGTCTCCTTGTAGGTCTTGGGTGCGCGAGAGGGTGAACGGGAAAATTCAGTGTGGTGCAACGGCCTTCACCTTCAATCGGGGGTTGTGCTGCCAACGGATCGGCTGAGCCTTCACCGGGCGCGCGGGTGCGCCGTGTTGCTGCAGGGCCAGGTCGAGCGCTTTGCCGGCTTCGTCGCTCAGCGCGGCGGTGCGCGCGGCGGCCACGGCGCGGCAGCGCTGCACTGCGCTGGCGGGGTCGTTGAGGGCGGGCAGGGCGAGGTGGTCGATGATGTGCAGCAGGTTGTCCTTGCCGCGTTCGTTGGTGCTGCCGTAGCCCTTGATGAGCCGGCCGCACAGCGCCACCTCATGGCCCAGTTGCCAGTGGATGGACGTGAGCTGCACCACGGCGGCGAGCCAGCGGTCAATGTGGGCTTGTTCGGCCTGAAAGCGGCTGCCCAGGGGGCGCAGGCGTTTGGTGGCGGCCAGACCTCTCAGCGCCAGCATGCCCAGCACCGAGTGCGTACCGATCTTCAGCGGCAGCGCCCAGGGCGCTTTGCCGGCGGCCACGCGTTTGCGGTCCCAGGCCAGCACGCGGCGGGCCAGGCCTTCGGGCAGCATGGCGGCGAACTCGGGCGCGCCGGGCTTGAAGTGGTCGTATACGCGCAGCAGGTCGTCGTTGCCGGCCTTGGTTTCGCTGCGCACGCGGGCCTGGCGGCTGGCGCGGCTCTTGAGGTCTGCCACAAGCACGATGTCGTCGAACGCCATCCACAGCGCGACCCAGCGCGCCATTTCCACCGTGGTACCCCAGCCGTGCTCGCCGTGCGGGTCGGTGCGCTTCTCGGCTTCGAGCACGCGCCGCAGACGGGCCGCATAGTGCGTGCCGTAGGCGGCGTTCTGGTATTCGCACACCCGGGCATGGCCCAGCGCCATGAGCGGGTGCACTTCGGCTGGAAACTCGCGCGCGAGTTCGGCCGGAAGGGCGGGTGCGCTCGGCGCTGGCTCGGGGGCGAGCAACTGCTCCACATACGCGGCTTGCGCGCGCTGCGCCTGCACCGCATCGAAGGCGAGCGCGAAGCCACGCAGGCTGGCTTGGGCGCTGGCGCCACCGCTTCCGATGACGGCTTCAAAGTCTGGCCGCGCAAACGGCAGCAGGCCGCTGCCGGCACTGGCGCCCAACATCACCGCGCTCACCACGGTGCCGGCCTGTTTGGTGAGCGCGGCCATGTCGAGCACATGCCGCGCGCGGCTGTGGGTGTTCACCAGGTCGATCAACTCGGCCGCATCGCGCCGGCCATCGCCCATCACCATCTTCTCGCCGGTGGTCAGGGCCCGGGCCGACGAGGTGATGACCAGCGTGTGGGAATCCGAGGCCAGGCCGTTGGTGATCTGGCGGCCGGTTTCCAGCAGTTCCGACGACACCAGCGCGTCGAGCCGGCCCGGCAGCGGGTTCAGGCCGAACACCGGCTTGCGCCCACCCAGCTGCGCCATGGGCACGGGGAAGACTTCCATGTAGTAGGTGGTGGCCCCCGTGCGCTGCGCCACCCCGGGGATGGACGTGGCCTGTGCCGCGTAGCCCGCACGGCGCGCAGCCTCCACCAGCCAGTCGGTGAGGATGCCGCCGCCTTCGCCGCCGAGGGCGCAAAGCAGCAGGGAGATGGGTTGGGTGTTGTTGGTCATGGTCAGGCGGGCTGCAGCAGACGGACAATGCTGCCGCGCAGCGAATGGATCAGGCGCTCGTGCCACTTGGGGTTCTGCACCACCTCGGCGCGGTAAAACGAAGGGCACAGTGTGGCCGCGTGGGCGTTGGCGCCGCACAGGCCGCAGCCCACGCAGCCGTCGATGACGGTGGCCACCGGATCGACCTTGAGTGGGTCGGGGTTGTCCTTCAGCGTGAGCGTGGGGCAGCCCGAAAGGCGGATGCAGGCGTGGTCGCCGTTGCACACGTCTTCGTCCACGCCGTACTTCACACGCACCACGCGTTCGCCCTTCTTCAGCAGGTTCGCGATCCAGGGTTTGATGCGGCGCTGGCGTTCCAGCTGGCATTCGCCTTCGGCCACGATCACCTTGAGTCCCTGGAACTCCGTGCCAAACGCTTCGGTGAGCGTGGCGCGCATGGTGTCCACCTCGTAGGTGTTGACGGTGCGCATCCACTTCACGCCCAGGCCCCTCAAGGTGCTCTCGATGGTCTGGTCGGTGTGGGCCAGGCTCTGCGCCTTGTCGCTGGCCGAGTCCTTGGCGGCGTCGCCGGGGGTGGAGATGATGTCCTGCGTGCCGGTGGCCGAGGTGTAGCCGTTCTTGAAGATCAGCAGCACCGCGTCGTCGCCGTTGAACAGCGCACTCTGCACGCCGGTGAGCAGGCCGTTGTGCCAGAAGCCGCCGTCGCCCATGACCGACAACACACGCCGTTTCATCACCGGCGACACGCCGGCGCGGCTGGCCAGGCTCATGCCGTAACCCAGGATGGAGTGGCCGAACGAAAACGGCTCGAAGGTGGCCAGCGCGTGGCAGCCGATGTCACCCGCAATGTGCACCGGGCCCGTGTCTTGCTGCGCCAGCTTGAGCGCCGAGAACACCGGCCGCTCCGGGCAGCCGATGCACATGCCCGGCGGGCGCGCGGGCAGCGGGGCCGAGAGCTGCGCCACCGAAGCGGCACGGCGCGTCTGGTTGCCCTGCAGCCACGCACGGGCCGCAGCAAGCACCGCCTGCGTGGCCGGGTCCTGCAGGTAGCGGCCGACGAACTGGGCCAGGCCGTTGGCCATCACTTCGGCGGTGTACTCGCCTGCGTTGGGCAGCATGTCCTTGCCGTGCAGCGGGGTCTGGATGTCCAGCCGGCGCAGCAGCGTGGCGAGCTCCTGTTCGATGTACTCGGGCTGGCCCTCTTCGAGCAACAGCACCGCGCGTTTGCCCAGGCAGAAGTTCGTGAGCTGCTCGGGCACCAGCGGGCAGGTCACGTTGAGCACCAGCATGGGAATGGCGGTCTCGCCAAATGCGTCGGCCAGGCCGAACTGCTGCAGCGCGCGGATGAGCGTGTTGTACAGGCCGCCCTGCACGATGAGGCCCAGGTCCTGGTGCTCGCCGTCGAAGAACTCGTTGAGGTGGTTCTCCACGATGTAGCGCCGCGCGGCCGGAATGCGTTCGTCGCCCTTCAACTTCTCGTGCCGGAAGGTCACCGGCGGGTGGGCCAGCCGGTTGTAGTCGAAGCTGGCGGGCTCGTCGATCAGGTTGTGGCGCGAGAGCGCGGGCTTGACGTTGTCCTTGGTGGTGAAGCTGCCGCGCACGTGGCAGGCGCGGATGCGCAGCTCCATGAGCGCAGGCATGTTCGACGCCTCCGAGAGCCGGAAGCCCTGCTCGACCATGTGCACCATGCGCCCCAGATCGGGCCGCGGATCGAGCAGCAACATGCTCGACTTGAGTGCGTAGGCGTGCGTGCGCTCCTGGATCACGCTGGCGCCCTCGCCATAGTCTTCGCCCACCACCACCAGCACACCGCCGGTGACACCGGGGGAGGCGAGGTTGGACAAGGCATCGGCCGCCACGTTGGTGCCGACGATGGACTTCCAGGTGACCGCGCCGCGCAGCGGGTAGTGGATGGACGCACCCAGCATGGCGGCGGCCGAGGCTTCGTTGGAGCATGCTTCGACGTGCACGCCGAGCTCGTCCATGTAGGGCTTTGCCTGCACCATCACGTCGAGCAGGTGGGAGACCGGCGCGCCCTGGTAGCCGCCCACGTAGGACACGCCCGACTGCAGCAAGGCCTTGGTGATGGCGAGGATGCCCTCGCCGTGGAAGGTCTGGCCGTCACCGAGCCGCAGGGACTCGATTTCCTGAGTGAATGAAACTTCCACGGTGTTTGTCTCCGGTGCGCCGTGGCCTGCTGTGCCCGGCATGGTCGTCGAGTATCGGCATCGCTGCTCCATCGATCAATACAATGAACAAACTAAGCGACATGAACGGCATGCATATCAAAGACCTGGATCTCAACCTGCTGCGCCTCTTCAACGAGGTGTACCGCGCCGGCAGCGTGAGCCGGGCCGCCGATCACCTCGGTTTGACCCAGCCAGCGGTGAGCCACGGGCTCACGCGCCTGCGTCTGCTGGTGAAAGACCCGCTGTTTGTGCGCGCTCCCGGTGGCGTGAAGCCCACGCCCAAGGCGGTGGCCTTGGCCGAGGCGGTGCAGGGTGCGCTCGCCACGCTGGCCAGCGCCTTGAGTGAGTCCAGCGGCTTTGATCCGGCCAGTTCGCGCCGTCTGTTTCGCCTGCACATGAGCGACATCGGCGAGAGCCGTTTCTTGCCCGATCTCATGGCCCGCCTGCAGCAAGCGGCGCCCGGTGTGCGCGTGGCCACGCGTCCGGTGCCCCACGCTGCCCTGACCGATGCACTGGACAGCGGCGTGATCGACTTTGCTTTCGGTTTTCTGCCGCAGGTGAAAGACACCCAGCGCATCGAGTTGCTGCAAGACCGCTATGTGGTGCTCATGCGCAGCGGGCACCCGATACGCGAAGTGCTGGAGCGCCTGCGCGGCGCGGCACTGCTCAAGGCCTTGCACCAGCTGGATTTTGTGGCGGTGCGCACGCACAGCGACACCTTGCGCATCCTGGCGCAGACGGGCCTGCAGGAGCGTCTGCGCCTGACCACCGAGCACTTCATGGTGTTGCCCTCCATCGTGCGGGCCACCGACCTGTGCGTGGTGATGCCAGGCAACATCGCACAGGGCTTCGTGCAGACCGGTGGTTGCGTGATCGTGCAGCCTCCGTTTGTGAACCGGGGCTTCACTGTGTCGCTGCACTGGAGCCACCGCTTCGAAGGCAACCCGGACAACCGCTGGTTTCGGCAGCAAGTGACTGCGCTGTTTGCGGATCGCTGACCCGCAGGTGAGTAATCAGCCAGCGGTGGCGAGCAGGCCATCGGGGCTCGGCGGCTTGTAGCCAGCCGGCAAGGAAACGCCGCCCGGCGACGCCACAGCCCCCGTGTGTTCGCCCAGGCGGGAGTGCTGCGCGGTGGTGCGGTAGCGCTCGCGCAGCGCTTCGGTGCGTTCGTTGAGGGCGACGAGTTCGGGTATGCGCACGTTGTAGCGCTGCAGCACCTGGTGGGCCGATTCGATCAGCTTGGCGTTGAGCGTGCGCTCACCGTCCTCAAGCAGCCTGACCACCGTGCCTTGCGGATCACCCTTGATGCTCAGCGTCATGGCCTGTTCGGTCATCTTGAGAATCTGGCTGTGCGCGTTGCGAACCCGGTCGGCAATGCCTTGTGCGCCCGAGGCGGCACAAGACATCAGCTCGCTCATGGCCTTGCTGGTGCAAAAGCGCAGGGCGAGCGTGTCCACCGCCCCTTCGGAGTCGTTCAGGGAGATCGAACGCATCCGCAGGCGGCTCATCAGCGCGAGCAGGTTGCACGCGGTCTCGAAGTCGAAGTCGGGGCTGAGCGCGTCGTTGGACAGGCGACGCACGTCGTCGAGAGCGCGCGCTGTGTTTTGGTTTTGCAGCGCGAGCAGGCTCTCGGCCATGCCCAGCAAACGGTGCGGCCGGGCGGGCGCGTGGCTGCGGTCGCGCAGGCGGGTGAGCTGGTCCACGGTGCGGGCGAGGCCACGCTGATCGTTGTTGTCCAGCCGCGCAAAGGCCAGCAGCAGCAGGGCCTGGGCGTCGAACATTTTTGAATCGAGTCCCAGGCGCGTGGCGCGGTCGAGCAGTTCCACACCCTCGCTCTTCTCGCCTGTGTAGTAGGCCAGCATGCCGTGCTTGAGCAGGCGGCTGATGGAGGACGGCGTGAGTTTCGTGGCCATCTGGTAGGTGGTCAGCGCACTTTGAAAGTTGCCCAGCTCGAACTGCGCGCGCCCCATCACATCGTAGGCATCGGCGTAGGTGTTGTCGTCCTGGATCAGGCTCTCCAGTGTGGTCACGGCCTTGGCGGGTTGTCCGCCTTCGAGCTGTGCACGCGCCACGCCCAGGCGAGCCCAGGGCAAGGTCTTGGCGGCGATCACGGCCTCGTAGAGCTTCTGCGCGTCGGCAACCTCGCCATTGCGCAGCAAGAGCTCGGCGCCGATGCGCGCGGCATACAGCCAGTAGGTGCCCCGGGTGTCAAAGCGCTCCAGGCAGAGCAGGGCGGCTTGGTGGAACTGCTCGGCGTCGATGGCGGTGAAGATCGATTCCAGCGACTTCTTGCGTTCGCGTGCCATCTGGATGCGTTCGAACAGGCGCGCGCCGGTGTGGGGTTTGAGCAGGTAGGCGTCGAGCGCAGACTCGGCGGCTTCAGCCACCTTGGCATAAGAGGCCTCGGCGGTGACCATGATGAACACGGTGTAGAAGGGCAGCAGCTGGTTGCGCCGCAGGTCGTCCAGCAGGTCCTGCCCCGACATGGAGTCGCGCTCGAAGTGCTGTTCGCAGATCACCACGTCGTACCGGTTCACCTCCAGCTTGCGCCGGGCGTCCACCAGGCGGGAGCACTGCGACACCGTGCCCACACCAAGTTCGCGCAGCTGCGACACGATGATGGAGCGCGACTGCACATTGCCCTCGATCACGAGTGCGTGGGCATCCTGCAGGTGGTTGGCGGCAACGGGCATGGGTGGTTCAAGGCGTGCGGCGTGCGCGCCCATCAATGGCCCTTTTATTTTGCTCATGGCATGGCACCGGTGGTGCGGCGATCAGCGGGGGCTTTGCACCCCAATTCGGTGCGCCGGTTAGACCTTCCAGATGCGGGGCGGCGCGTTGCTCAGGGCCCAGGCTTCGGTGCGCAAGGTGGCCCACACCTGCTGGAACAGGGTCATGAGCGGCTCCACCATGGGCGCCGCCGCGCGCACCACCAGCATCTGCGGGTTGGGGCAGGTGGCGCCCACTGGCACGCCATCTTCGCTGCCGAGCACGGTGCGCACGGATTCCAGCAGGTGTTCACGGCGCTCGCGGCTGAGAGGCGTGCCGCAGGCCAGCCACAGCGTGCCCATGCATTTGTAGCCGCCCAGGCCCAGCGGCGATTCGAGCAGGTGCGTGTCGGCCGCATCGATGCGCGAGCGCTCCAGCCACAGGCCCGGGATCTCCAGGTGTTGCGTGAGGCTGCCGCGGTCAAAGGCCTGGTTGGCGTTGGGCAGGCCAAGCGCGCATACGTCCCAGCCGATCATTTCGGCGCCCTCGGCCAGGGTGGCTGTGAGGCGGTTGATGGCAAGGCAGCCGGGGTAAGCGATGGCCTCCAGCGGCAGCCATTCAAGCCGCGCGCCTTCGTCCAGCGTGAGTGCGACGCGCTGTTCGGTGGCGGGGCCGTCGGATCGGTAAAAGCGCGTGGCGCCGGGCGTGGCGAGCAGGCCGTGAGACTGCTCTCCCGCGTGCACGTTGACCTCCAGTACATCGCCGCCCACCAGCCCACCAGGCGGATGGATGATGACGTTGTGGCAGATGCCGTCACCCTCGGGGTAAAGGCTCTTGAAGATGCGCAGCGGACCGGTGTGGCGGTGCTGCAGCACGGTGCGTTGTTCGTCGCGGCGGTAGTGGAGGTCGAGTTGGGCGTGCCAGGGCATGCTCTGAGTTTAGGCGCTGGGGTTTGGGGGATTGCTGGCTTGTACCTCGCTGGCTCG
>JANPKR010000500.1:0-2195 GCA_031426175.1 Hydrogenophaga sp.
GTACCACGGCCAGGCTCGGAATCGACTTCGATCGCCCCGCCGTGCACCTGCACCACGCCCAGCACCACGGGCAGGCCCAGGCCCGTGCCCTGGCCCACCGACTTGGTGGTGAAGAAGGGTTCAAAAACGCGGCTGCGCACATCTGCGCCCATGCCCATGCCGTTGTCGCTCACGCGCAGGCGGACCACGCCGACGTCGAGCTGGGCACAGGTCTGGGCGAACTCGGCGGGCAACACCGCCGAGGTGTTGGGCAAGGTGTCGATGCGGCACTCAATGCGTCCGGGGCGTCCGTCGAGTGCGTGAATGGCGTTGGTGCACAGGTTCACCACCACCTGCCCGATCTGTGTGGCATCGGCTTCGATCGCCAGGTCGTCGGGTGCGCAACACTGCACCAGCACCACGTGGGGTGGCAGCCCGGCACGCAGCAGGGCACACGACTCCGCAAGGATGGTGCACACACTCACCCGCGTGCGCTGCATCGGCTGCTGGCGGCTGAAGGCCAGGATCTGGCGCACCAGCTCGCGCCCCCGGCGCGCGGCGGTGCTGATCTCGTGCAGGCTCTCGCGCGAGGCAGCGTGTTCGGGCAGGTCCCGGCGCGCCAGGTCGGCGTTGCCCAGGATGGCCGCGAGGATGTTGTTGAAGTCGTGCGCCACACCGCCGGCCAGTGTGCCCAGCGCTTCCATCTTCTGCGACTGTGCGAGCTGCGCCTGCAGGTGCCTCTGCTGGGCCTGGGCGTTCTTGAGCGAGGTGATGTCGATGAAGGTGAGCACCACATGCCGCAGTCCGCCGTGCCGATTGTTCTCGGGGTAGGCGTTGCACAAGGCCCAGTGCACCCCCGCGCCCTCCCCCTGCGGCATGCCGATCACCACATTGAGCACCGGTTGCCCGGTGGCGAGCACACGCTCGAACGGTACCTCGTGGCGGCGCATGAGTTGCCCATCGTCGCGCAGCATCCGCCAACCTTGCGCAGACGGCTCGGGCAGTGCGCGGTTTGCGCCGCCCTCGCTCCAGCCCAGGAAACGCCGCGCGGCGGTGTTGATGCTCGACAAGGTGTGGTCGGGCCGGAACACCATCACGCCGGCGCTGAGGTTGTCGATGAGGGCGCGCGAATCGGCTTCGCGCTGTTGCAAGCCCTGGCGAGCCTTGTCACCATCGACGCGCAGCCGGTACGACACCAGGGCGCCGTACAACACCACACGCAGCAGTTTGGTGAGCAGGAAAAAAAAGATGAATGTCGGCGTCACCTGGGCTTGCGACCAGCCACTGAACCGCAAGGCCAGGGCAAAGCCCAATGCGCCCAGGAACTCGAAACCCGTGAGCCATTTGAGTGCTCGCATCTCGGGCACACGGCCTTCGGGATCGGCGCGGTGAATATCCACAAAGCACAACACGGCGATCGCGATCACCGAGGCCGTGAAGATACTCTGCCGCACAGCCAGCACATCCCGCTCGACCAGAAAGTACAGCGTGGTGCAGAAGAACGCGAAGCAGACCGCCACGATGGGCAACAGAGGTCTGGGCATGCCCACGTAGCTGCGGAAACCCATCCAGGCGCACACCGCGCTGGCGATCAGCGCTGTGTTGCCCAAGGGGAATGTCAGCGCATCGGGCAAGCCGCCACGCAACAGCAGCATGACCGATCCCACGATGCTCAACAGCGCAGACGCCGACCACCACCCCGGGCCTCCGATGGCAGGGTACCGCCGCATCTGGGCCCAGAAGGCCAGCGCAATCAACACGTCAATACCCACCCGCAGGGCAAGCAGGGTCGGCAGGTCAAACAACATCGGTGGAGCGCAGGGCCAACATAGCCGTTTATTGAAGCACGGGGCTGTTCCTTCAGCCGGTCGATAAGCACCCCAAACACCCCGGTGTTCGTTTCATCTCGAAGGGCAAAAGTCAGGGAGGCAGACGCCTGCGCGACTGCGCCGGCGGCGCCCAGTCGCTGCCGGGACAAAGTGCGCACGGCACACGGACCCAGAATGCCGCCCATGGGAACGCTCTACCTTGTGCGCCACGGCCAGGCCTCGTTTGGTGCGGACGACTACGACCAGCTCAGCGAGCTCGGCCAACGCCAGAGCCGCCGGCTCGGTGAGCACTGGGCCGAGCGCGGCGTGGTGTTCGACGCTGTCATCACCGGCACGCTCAAGCGCCACGCCCAGACCTGGGCCGGCATTGCCGAAGGCGCAGAACTC
>JANPKR010000501.1:0-2349 GCA_031426175.1 Hydrogenophaga sp.
CGCAGCGCGAACAGCTGTGCCTTGCTCGCATCGCACGGCGTGTACTTGCGCTCGGGCGCGTAAGGAAATTCGGCACCGGGGCCGAACACGTGGCAATGCGCATCCACCGCGCCAGCGGGCAACTGAAAACGGGGTTTGGCAGGGCCGTCAAACCAGTCCAGCCAGCCGGCAGTCTTGGTGAAATCACCCGAAGTTGGTTTGCTCATGAGAAAAACTTTCAAGACAAAAACAGACCGCACGCCAACGAGGCGGCGCCGGTGTGAGGCGGTGGGGCGATTTGCTGGCCGAAGGACTGATGAGCCCCGCCGCCTCACATCGGCGCCGCCGGGTCCGCCCGGAGAAAATTCAGTCGATGTACCGCAAGCCAGCCTTCTCAAGCGGCTCCCGCATCTTGTACATGTCCAGCCCCAGCACCCCGCTGGCCAGCTTCGCCCGCTTCTCGCCCTCGAAACTCTCTCGGTGCTGCGCAGCCTCCAGCGTGGTCACCGCGCGCGCAGCAGGCACACACACCACACCATCGTCGTCGGCCACGATCACATCACCCGGCGTCACCAGCATGCCGGCACACACGATGGGAATGTTCACCGACCCCAGCGTGGCCTTGATCGTGCCCTTGCTGCTGATCGCCTTGCTCCACACGGGGAAACCCATGCGCTGCAGCTCCTTCACGTCACGCACACCCCCATCGATGATCAGTGCTCGCGCACCACGCGCCTGAAACGATGTGGCCAGCAGATCGCCAAAGTAACCATCGGTGCACTCCGCCGTGATCGCCGCCACCACGATGTCACCCGGCTGAATCTGCTCCGCCGCCACGTGCATCATCCAGTTGTCACCCGGCTGCAGCAGCACCGTGACCGCCGTGCCACTCACCTGACAACCCGGGTAGATCGGGCGCATGTAGGGCTTGAGCAGGCCCACGCGGCCCATGGCCTCGTGCACCGTCGCCGAGCCCAGCGCGGCCAGGCCATCGGCGGCTGCGCGGTCGGCTCGTTTGATGTTTCGGTAGACAACGCCCAGTTCGTACATGTCAGATCCCCTTCGCCTTGAGGCGTGAGTCGAGTCGGGAGAACACGCGGCGCACGTTGCCCTCGTAGATCTGGTGCTTGTCGTCCGCACTCAGGATCTTCGACGCTTCGATGTAGCGCTTGGTGTCGTCAAAATAGTTGCCCGTGGTCGGGTCGATGCCGCGCACCGCGCCGATCATCTCGCTTGCGAACAGCACGTTCTTCACCGGAATCACCGTGTTGAGCAAATCAATGCCGGGCTGGTGGTAGACGCAGGTGTCAAAGAACACGTTGTTCATCACATGTGTGTCCAGCAGCGGTTTCTTCATCTCCTGCGCCAGGCCACGGAAGCGACCCCAGTGGTAGGGCACCGCGCCGCCGCCGTGCGGAATCAAAAACTTCAGCGTCGGAAAGTCCTTGAACAGGTCGCCCTGGATGAGCTGCATGAAGGCCGTGGTGTCGGCGTTGAGGTAGTGCGCGCCGGTGGTGTGAAAGCAGGCGTTGCAGCTCGTGCTCACGTGGATCATGGCCGGCAGGTCGTGCTCGACCATCTTCTCGTAGATGGGGTACCAGTGCCTGTCGGTCAGCGGCGGGCTGGTCCAGTGGCCGCCCGACGGATCGGGGTTGAGATTGATGCCGACCGCACCGTATGCCTGGACGCACTTCTCCAGCTCGGGGATGCAGGTGGCCGGGTCCACGCCGGGGCTCTGCGGCAGCATGGCCACCGGCACGAAGTGGTCCGGGAACAGCTCGCTCACACGGAAGCAGAGTTCGTTGCAGATGGCGGCCCAGGTGCTCGACACATTGAAGTCGCCGATGTGGTGCGCCATGAAACTCGCGCGGGGGCTGAACAGCGTGATGTCGCTGCCGCGCTCCTTCATGAGTTTGAGCTGGTTGGTCTCGATGGATTCGCGCAACTCGTCGTCGCTGATCTTCAGATCGGCCACTTTCGGCATGCTGGCCGGGTCCTTGATGCCGGCGATCTGGGCGTTGCGCCAGTTCTCCAGCGCCTTGGGTGCCGTGGTGTAGTGACCGTGGCAGTCGATGATGAGGCTCATGGTGTCTCCGGGGATGCTCGTGGTGTTTTGAAAGGGCTCACGCAGGCTCCATGCCATGGCGCCGCTTGGCCGCAGCCGCCTGCGGCGCGGTCATGTCGTCCAGCATGGCGCGCACCCATTCGGCCTGCGTGGTGTGCACGGCAATGCCAGCGGAAAACGTGGTGGTGATCTGGATCGCCGGGGGCAAAGGGCCGGCGATGGCGATGCCGGTCACACCGAGCAATTCGCTGAGCTGCTGAAAGCCCAGCTCCACTTCGCCGCGCGCCACCAGCGAGGCCACCGGC
>JANPKR010000502.1:0-1807 GCA_031426175.1 Hydrogenophaga sp.
ACAGTCAACGCCCCTCGGGCACCCGTTTTCCGCCAACAACGAAGGAGATTCCATGACCGCTGAGTACCAGGTCCACGGCGATGTGGCCGTCATCACCATGAACAACCCGCCGGTCAACGGCCTGGGTCTCTCCACGCGCCAAGGCATCGCCGCTGGTCTGGAAAAAGCCGAGGCTGATCCGGCCGTGAAGTCCATCGTGATCACCGGCGCCGGCAAGGCGTTCTCGGGCGGTGCGGACATCCGCGAATTCGGCTCACCCAAGGCGCTGGCCGAGCCGAATTTGCTCTCTGTCATTCTGGCGGTGGAAAACACGTCCAAGCCGGTCGTGGCCGCCATCCACAGTGTGTGCATGGGCGGTGGCCTGGAGCTGGCACTCGGTTGCCACTACCGCATTGCCGCGCCCGGCACCAGCGTGGCGCTGCCCGAAGTGAAGCTCGGCCTGATCCCCGGTGCCGGCGGCACGCAGCGCCTGCCGCGCGCCCTGGGTGTGGAACCCGCGCTCAACATGATCGTGAGCGGCGAGCCGGTGAAAAGCGAAATGCTCGCCATGCTGCCGGGCCAGAAGCTGTTCGACAAGATGGCCGCCTCTGCCGAGAGCCTCGCCGAAGAGGCGCTGGCCCTGGCGCGCGAGATGGCTGCGAAACACGCCGACGGCAGCGCGCTGCCCAAGGTGCGCAACCTGCCGTGCAAACACCCGCTGGGCGACGCCTACTTTGCTTTCGCCCGCAACATGGTCAAGGGCATGTCGAAAAACTTCCCCGCGCCCGCCAAGTGCGTCGATGCCGTGGAAGCCGCCACCAAGAAGAAGTTTGACGACGGCATGGTCTTCGAGCGCGACATCTTCATCAACCTGATGTGGACGCCCGAGTGCCGCGCGCTGCGCCACCTGTTCACCGCCGAACGCGCCGCCAGCAAGATTCCGGATGTGCCCGAAGACACGCCCAAGCGCGAAATCGCATCGGCCGCCGTCATCGGTGCAGGGACCATGGGTGGTGGCATCGCCATGAACTTTCTGAACGCCGGCATCCCGGTGAAGATGCTGGAGATGAAGCAGGAAGCGCTGGACCGCGGGCTGGCCACCATCCGCAAGAACTATGAAGCCCAGGTGAAAAAGGGCAAGCTCAAGCAGGACAAGTACGAGCAGCGCATGGCGCTCCTTAGCACCACGCTGAGCTACGACGACCTGAGCACCGCCGATCTCGTGATCGAGGCCGTGTTTGAAGAGATCGGCGTCAAGGAAGCCGTGTTCAAGGAGCTTGACCGCGTGATGAAGCCCGGCGCGATCCTGGCCTCCAACACCTCGACGCTGGACGTCAACAAAATCGCATCGTTCACGAAGCGGCCACAAGATGTGGTGGGCCTGCACTTCTTCAGCCCGGCCAACGTGATGAAGCTGCTCGAGGTGGTGCGCGGCGAGAAGACCGCCAAGGACGTGATGGCCACCGTGATGACCACGGCCAAAAAGATCAAGAAGACCGCAGTGGTTTCCGGCGTGTGCGATGGCTTCATCGGCAACCGCATGATCGAGCAGTATGGCCGCCAGGGCGGCTTCCTCCTCGACGAGGGCTGCACGCCCGAGCAGGTGGACAAGGCCATGGAGAAGTTCGGTATGGCCATGGGCCCGTTCCGCATGGGTGACCTGGCCGGCAACGACATCGGCTGGGCCATCCGCAAGCGCCGCTACCAGGAAAAGCCGGACATGAAGTACAGCAAGACCGCTGACTTGCTGTGCGAGAAGGGCCGCTTTGGCCAGAAGACCGGTGCCGGCTGGTACGACTACGTGCCGGGCAAGCGCGATGCGATCCCG
>JANPKR010000503.1:0-1607 GCA_031426175.1 Hydrogenophaga sp.
CCTCGTGGCCGACCTGAGCAGCGCGGTGAAGTCCATCCAGATGGGCACGCAGGACGAGCCCGGCGTGGAACTCGGCCCGCTCATCACCGATCGGCAGCGCGACCGCGTGGCCAGCTTCGTGGAGCGCGCGCAGATGGTGGGACATATGGAGGTGACGGCGGGTGGCAAGATGCGCGCGGGCAGCGGCTTCTTCTACGAACCCACCGTGATCGCGGGTGCGCGCCAGGACGACGAGATCGTGCGCCGTGAGGTGTTCGGCCCGGTGGTGTCCATCACGCGCTTCACCGATCCGGAAGAGGCTGTGACCTGGGCCAACGATTCGGAATACGGACTGGCCTCCTCGGTGTGGACGCAGGACGTGTCGCGCGCGCTGCGCACGGCGCGCAAACTGCAGTACGGCTGCACCTGGATCAATACGCACTTCATGCTGGCCAACGAAATGCCGCACGGCGGCATGAAGGCCAGCGGCTACGGCAAGGACATGTCGATGTACGCGCTGGAGGACTACACCGTCGCGCGACACATCATGGTGAGGCTCTGAGGCACCCCCCGCCGCGCTGCGCGCGACCCCCCTCAGGAGGGGGGCGACACCTGGGACCGGCGGAGCCGGATCCTCGGTGTCTCTGGATGGGAGTTCTCTCCGGCCACAAAAAAGCCCGGCATGCCGGGCCTTTCTTTATCGGAAAGCACACCACCGCCCGTTCGGGCGGAGCAAGCCGGCTTTATTGCTTTGCAGGCTCGGCCACGTAGATTTCCACGCGGCGGTTCTGTGCACGACCTTGCGCAGTGCCGTTGTCGGCGATCGGTTCGCGCGAACCGCGGCCGTCGGTGGCAAAGCGGGCTGGCGACACGCCGCGGGCCACGAGGTAGTCGCGCGTGCTGTTGGCGCGGTTGAAGGAAAGCGGGTTGTTCACCGAATCGCTGCCGGTGCTGTCGGTGTGGCCGACGATGGCCACGGCGGTCACCGGGTTGGCGTTGAGCGTGCTGGCGAACTGGCCCAGCACGCGCTGCAGCGTGGGGCTCACGGTGGAGCTGCCGGTGGCAAAGCCAGCGTCGGCTGGCACGTCGAGTTTCAGGCGGTTGTCCGAGGTCTGGCTCACGCCGATACCGGTGCCGGCGGTGGCGGCTTCCATGGCGCGTTTTTGTTCCTGCATCTTGGTCGACCAGATGTAGCCGCCCAGGGCGCCGGCACCCGCGCCGATGACTGCGCCCTTGGCCGCGCCTTTGGACCCACCGGTGGCGGCTCCCAGCAAAACGCCCGCAAGCGCTCCGATACCGGCACCCTTGGCCGAATCGGTTTGGGTCTCGCTCATGTTGGCGCAGCCACTGAGGGCGAGGGCGGCGGCAAGTGCGGTGACTGTCAGGCCGCGGGTGAGGTTGGTAAGTTGTTTCATGTGCAATGCTCCACTGGCGTTGTTGATGGATGGGAATGAGAGGCAGCTTCGGGGGGTGCCACGCGATGACCGCACCCAGGGGTGTGATCATGGCGACTGCGACACGATCCGATGCGCTCTAAACTTATACCTCGGCTTATCGCTTTGGCATCACTTCCACTCCCACTTTACAAAAAATTGCATGAAAAACGTTCCATTGGGCGCCAGCGCAAT
>JANPKR010000504.1:0-1822 GCA_031426175.1 Hydrogenophaga sp.
TCAGTCGGTTCCGCGCACGCGACCGCGCAACTGTTTGACGGTCGAGCGCGTGGCCTTGCCTTCGAGCCGGCGCTGCTTCGAACCAAAGGTGGGCTTGGTGGGCTTGCGTGCCTTGGGCAGGGTGGCCACGCTGTCCACCAGCGCCTGCAGGCGCTCCAGCGCTTCGGCCTTGTTCTGCTCCAGGCTGCGGCTGGTCTGCGCCTTGATGACCACCACGCCCTCGGTGGTGATGCGGTGGTCGCTGAGCGCGAGCAGGCGTTCCTTGATCGCTTCGGGCAACGACGATGCGTGGACAGCGAAGCGCAGGTGCACCGCGTTGGACACCTTGTTCACGTTCTGCCCACCCGCGCCCTGGGCGCGGATGGCGGTGAACTCCACCTCGTTGGGATGCACGCTCGGAGACATGGGATGAGTGTGCCACGCAGCCCCGATGCCCCTACTGCGTCAGTAGCGTTCCTTCACGCCGGTGACCATGGCCTTGACGAGCCGCGTGCGCTCGATGCGGCCCATGACGATCGTCGCGGCCGCGTGCAGGCCCACCATCGGCAGCAGCCATTCGCCCAGACCTTCGTGCAGGTCCATCAGCCACTCCCCGCCCCAGAAGGCGTCGAGCGTCTGCAGCCAGCCGGTGAGGCCGAGTGAAAGCACCATGCCCAGGAGCGCGAACACCATCAAGGCACCCAGCGGGTTGTGGCCCCAATGGTGTTGGGTCTCGCCGCCGAGCAAGGCGCGCACGTGGTTGACCACGCGGCGCGGTGTCGGGAAAAAGTCGGCAAAGCGCGCATGGCGCGGGCCGATGAAGCCCCACACCACGCGCACCGCCACCAGCGCGGTGGCCGCATAGCCCAGCCACTGGTGCAGATCCTCACCGTCGTCCACCACCAAAAGGTTGAGCAGCACGCAGGCCACCAACGACCAGTGGAAGACCCGCACCAGCGGGTCCCAGACCCGCTTCGATGCGGTGGTGTTCACTTCTGCTCGATGGCCTTGCCGCTCACCGGATCAAAGTAGATCTCGACCTTCTTGCCGGCCTTGTCGGTGCCGTAGATCTCGTAGCACTGGCCCTTGCTCACCTTGAAGGTCTTGATCTGGTAGCCCTGGGCTTCCACATCCTTCTTGAAGGCCGCTTCAGGCATCCATTTTTCCTTGGGTGCATTGCAGGCTGGACCGGCCACAGCGGCACCGGCCACGGCGAGAAGAAGCGCGGAGAGAACAACTGATTTCATGATTCGTTTCCTTGTATCGATGCCAGCGGTTGCTGGTGAAGGCATTGAAACGAACGTACTTGAAGTGAGCCTTAAACCACTTTGTGACGGATGTCAGCAGCGGTAACGCTGCCGCTCAGTGGTCTTGGCCGGGTTCGGGAGATTTGCGCCACAACAGCACCAGCGCCAGCAGGGCCGAGGCGATCATGAGGAAGAGGCTGATCGCGTTGAGCACCGGCGTGGCGCCTTCGCGCATGCGGCTGTACATGAGCACGGTGAGTGGTGAGTCCGAGCCCACCAGCATCAGCGTGGTGTTGAAGTTCTCGAACGACATGAGGAAGGCCATGGCGGCGGCACCGATCATGCTGGGGCGCAGGTAGGGCAGCGTGATGGTCCAGAGCACCGCCGCACGGCTGGCGCCCAGGTTGTAGGCGGCGTCTTCGAGCGTGCGGTCGAAGCGGCGCAGGCTGGCCGAAATGGTGAGCGTGGCGATGGTGACGATGTAGCAGAACTGACCCAGGATCACGAGCGGCAAACCCGGGCGCAGAAAGTCCAGCTCCAGGCCCCAGGTCTCGTCCGCGAAGTTGGCGATGCGGCTGGCGAACGCGAGGATGGAG
>JANPKR010000505.1:0-5154 GCA_031426175.1 Hydrogenophaga sp.
TGGAGCCAGCGCGAGGCCCTGGCGATTGCCGAGGCGGTGCGCGGCAAGGCCGCCAGCGTCAAGGAAGAAAGCAAGCCGACCACGCAGGCCAGCGGTCTTCTGTACGACCTGACCAGCCTGCAGCGCGAGGCCAACGGCCGCTTCGGCTTCTCGGCCAAAACCACCCTGCAACTCGCACAAAGCCTGTACGAGCGCCACAAGGCCCTGACCTACCCGCGTACCGATTCGCGCGCCCTGCCCGAGGACTACCTGCCCACGGTGAAGCAGACCTTCGAGATGCTGGCCGACAGCGGCATGAAGCACCTCGCGCCCCACGCGCTCACCGCGCTCAACAACAACTACATCCGCCCGAGCAAGCGCATCTTCGACAACAGCAAGGTGTCGGACCACTTCGCCATCATCCCCACGCTGCAGGCACCCAGCGGCTTGAGCGACGCGGAGCAGAAGCTGTACGACCTGGTGGTGCGCCGGTTCCTCGCGGTGTTTTTCCCCAGTGCCGAGTTCATGGTCACGACCCGCATCACCTCCTCGGTGGGCCACCACTTCAAGACCGAAGGCAAGGTGCTGGTGAAGCCCGGCTGGATGGCGGTGTATGGCAAGGAAGCGGCCGAGGACGTGACCGACGCCAAGGAAGGCGACAAGGGCCAGAACCTGGTGCCGGTGCGCGAAGGCGAGACCGTGCGCACCGAGTCGGTGGAGAGCAAGGGCCTTAAAACCAAGCCGCCTGCGCGCTATTCGGAAGCGACGTTGCTGGGCGCCATGGAAGGCGCGGGCAAGCTGGTCGACGACGACGAGCTGCGCGAGGCCATGCAGGAAAAAGGCCTGGGCACGCCAGCGACGCGCGCGGCCACCATTGAAGGCTTGCTGACCGAAAAGTACATGTTTCGCGAAGGCCGCGAGATCATCCCCACAGCCAAGGCCTTCCAGCTCATGACGCTGCTGCGCGGCCTGGGCGTGGAAGAACTCTCCAAGGCCGAACTCACCGGCGAGTGGGAGTACAAACTCGCCCAGATGGAGCACGGCAAGCTCAGCCGCAGCGCCTTCATGGCCGAGATCGCGCAGATGACCGAGCGCATGGTGAAGAAGGCCAAGGAATACGACCGCGACACCATCCCCGGCAACTACGCCACGCTGTCCACGCCCTGTCCCAACTGCGGCGGTGTGGTGAAGGAAAACTACCGCCGTTACACCTGTACCGGCAAGGACGGTGCCAGCGAAGGCTGTGGCTTTTCGTTCGGCAAGTCCCCTGCCGGGCGCACCTTCGAACCCGAAGAATCCGAGCTGCTGCTCAAGGACAAGAAGATCGGCCCGCTGGACGGTTTCCGCTCCAAGGCGGGCTGGCCCTTCGTGGCGGAGATCGTGCTCAAGTACAGCGAAGACGACCAGAACTGGAAACTGGAATTCGACTTTGGCGATGACAAGAAGGGCGAAGAGAGCGGCGAGATCGTGGATTTCAGCGCCAGCGAGACGCTGGGTGCCTGCCCCAAGTGCGGCGGTGCCGTGCACGAGCACGGCAGCAACTACGTGTGCACCCGCTCTGTGCCCACCGAGCAGCAGCCCACGCCCACCTGCGATTTCAAGAGCGGCAAGATCATCCTGCAGCAGCCGGTGGCGCGCGAGCAGATGAGCAAGTTGCTGGAGACCGGCAAGACAGATCTGCTCGACAAGTTTGTGTCCATGCGCACACGCCGCGCGTTCAAGGCCTTCCTGGCCTGGGACAAGGAAGCGGGCAAGGTGAACTTTGAATTCGCGCCGTCCAAGTTTCCGCCGCGCAAGACGGCGGCCGGCGCGCCGGCGAAGGTTGCGCCTGCGAAGAAGTCCGCAGCCAAAGTGGCCGCCAAAGCCGCGCCTGCCAAGAAAGCCGCAGCAAAGAAAACGCCCGCCGTGAAGGCCCCCAAGGCCCCCAAGGCCCCGCGAAAGACCACCGCTGCCACCGGCAAACAGCCCAGCGCTGCGCTGGCCGCCGTCATTGGCGAAGGCGCTGTGTCGCGCCCTGAGGTGGTGAAGAAGCTGTGGGACTACATCAAAGCCAACGGCCTGCAGGATGCGGGCGACAAGCGCCGCGTGAACGCCGACGCCAAACTGGCGGCGGTGTTCGGCAAACCTCAGGTCACGATGTTTGAGATTGCGGGGCTGTTGAGTCCGCACTTGAACTGACAACGGGAGACACATCCATGAGCTTGAAACTGTTCTTCGCCCCCGGCGCCTGTTCCTTCGTGCCGCACGCCATGCTCGAACTCGCCGAGGTGGCCTTCGAGCCGTCGATGGTGAAGCTGCACAAGGGTGAGCAGCGTTTGCCCGAGTACCTGGCGCTGAACCCGCGCGGCCAGGTGCCGGTGCTGGTCGACGGTGACGAGGTCATCACGCAAATCGTGGCCATCCTGCTGTACCTGGACGAGAAGCTGCCCATGGCCGGCATACTGCCGCCCGCTGGCCTGGAACGTGCACGCGCCTTGCAGGCGCTGACCTGGATGAACAACACCGTGCACCCCACATTCACCCACGTGTTCATGCCGCAGAAGTTCACCGACGATGCAGCGGCTCAGAAAGCCATTCGCGAATTCGGCGCTGCAAGTTACCGGGAGTTGCTGGGCGAGATCGAAGCCATGGCCGCGCAAGCCGCGCCGTGGATGGTGGGCTTGCGCCCTGGCGCGCTCGACGCGTACGCGCTCACACTGCTGCGCTGGGGTGGTCATGCCGGCATCAACCCAGCCGATTTCCCGGCCGCCTGGGATCTGGTGCAGCGTTTCGCTGCGCTGCCCGGAGTGGCCCGCGCGATTGAGCGTGAGCGGCTTCAGCTCAACGTTTACAAGCCGGCCTGAGCTGGCCCTCCTCGACCCCTTATTCCTGAACGACCTGCGGTTTGGTCGGCGTGAAGCGCACCGACACGAGCAGGCCGCGGCGGCTGCGCTCCGGGTGCGCGTCTTCCATGGAGACCGTGGCGCCGTGTTGTTGCGCGATCTCCAGCACGATGGCCAGGCCCAGGCCAGAGCCATCGACGTTGGTGCCCAGTGCGCGGTAAAACGGCTGCATCACGAACTCGCGCTCGTTCTCCGGAATGCCCGGGCCGTCGTCTTCGACCTGCAGGATCTGCACGCCGCTGAAGCGGTCCAGCAACACGCGCACTGTGACCACACCGCCTTGTCCTGTGTAGTGGATCGCGTTGTCCACGAGGTTGCGCACCATCTCCTGCAACAGCGTCGGGTTCCCGTCCATCAAGCAGTCGTCGGGCATGTCGCCCGGGCCCTCGAAGCCGAGGTCGATACCGGCTTCCAGCGCACGCGGCACCGAGTCCTGCACCACGTCGGGCACCAGCCGGGCGAGGTCGATGCGCGCGCTGGGCAGCGTGCGGCCGGTGGTCTCGGCGCGTGCCAGTGCCAACAGCTGGTTCACCGTGTGCGTGGCGCGCGCGCTCGAGCGGGCGATCTGCTGCAGCGAGCCCCGGATCTCCACCGGATCGGTTTCGCGCTGCGCCAGTTCGGCCTGCATGCGCAGGCCGGCCAGCGGCGTCTTGAGCTGGTGCGCGGCGTCGGCCAGAAAACGCTTTTGCGTGGTGAGTGATGCCTTGAGCCGCGTCAGGAGGTCGTTGATCGACGACACCAGTGGCGCCACCTCTTGCGGAATGAACGACTCCTCGATCGGGCTCAGGTCGTCGGGCTTGCGCGCGCGGATGCGCTGCTCGAGTTCGTTGAGCGGGCGGATACCGCGCACCAGCGCCAGCCACACCAGCAGCACCGCCAGCGGCAGGATCACGAACTGCGGCACCATCACGCCCTTGACGATTTCGGCGGCCAGCGTCGATCGTTTGCCCTTGGTTTCGGCCACCTGCATCAGCACCAGACGCTCGGGGTCGTGGCGCGCCAGCCAGGTGTAGGCCACGCGCACCTCGTCGCCACGCACCACGTCGTCCCGAAGCAGCACGCGCCCGGGCTCGGGCGCTTCTGTGTTGCGTGGCGGCGGAAAATCCAGTTCGCCGCTGATGAGCGTGCCGCGCGGATCGAGCACCTGGTAGTACACGAGGTCGCTGTCGTCGGCGCGCAGCAGGTCGCGCGCCTGCGCGTTGAGCTTGAAGGTGATTTGTTCATCCTCGCGCACCACAAACTGGGTGAGGGCCTGCAGGTTGAACTCGAG
Organism: Hydrogenophaga sp.; assembly: GCA_031426175.1. Taxonomy (GTDB): domain Bacteria; phylum Pseudomonadota; class Gammaproteobacteria; order Burkholderiales; family Burkholderiaceae_C; genus Hydrogenophaga. The sequence goes on from JANPKR010000505.1 coordinate 4,132, forward strand.
TGCGCGGTCAAAGGGTTTGCTAGCGATGCCCTGCGCCACGAACCAGGTGAGCACCAGCGACAGCGGCCACAGCAGCAGCAGCGGCGTGAGCATCCAGTCCAGGATCTCGCCGAACAGGCTGCGTTGTTCGCGCTGGAACAGCCCGAAGGGCATTGGCGCCGACCGGCCTTCCACCGGCGGCAGCGGCTCGCTGAAGACCCGGCCGTCAGCTGGCGATTTTTTCAAGGCAGTAGCCCAGACCGCGCACCGTGGCGATGCGGATCGGACCCTTTTCGATCTTCTTGCGCAGGCGGTGGATGTAGACCTCGATGGCGTTGTTGCTCACCTCTTCGCCCCACTCACACAGCCGCTCGACCAGCTGGTCCTTGCTCACCAGGCGTCCCGCGCGCTGCAGCAGCACCTCCAGCAAGCCGAGCTCACGCGCCGAGAGTTCGACCATCTTGCCGTCGATGGTGGCCACGCGGCCCGCTTGGTCGTATTCGAGCGGGCCGTGGCGGATGGTGTTGGTGCTGCCACCCATGCCGCGCCGGGTGAGTGCGCGCACGCGGGCTTCGAGTTCCTGCAGCGAGAACGGCTTGGCCATGTAGTCGTCGGCACCGTAGTCCAGGCCTTTGACGCGCTCCTCGATGCTGTCGGCGGCGGTGAGTACCAGCACCGGCAGCGTGGAGCCGCGCGAGCGCAGGCGCTTGAGCACTTCCAAGCCGTGCAGTTTGGGCAGCCCGAGGTCGAGAATCAACAAATCGAACTCGTTGTTGGTCATCAGGGCGGCATCGGCCTCGCTGCCGCTGGACACGTGGTCCACCGCAGCACCGGCCGCACGCAGGCTGCGCAACAGGCCGTCGGCCAGAACCTGGTCGTCTTCTGCAATCAGGATGCGCATGGGAAGTCTCCTGTGCTGTTCGGGCAGCGTTGTTATGGGGCCGTGGCGCGGTGGTGCGCGGCGTTCAACCCACAGCCATTCTAGGACTCATACCCCCTGCTGTAGTCGCCTGGTCGGCAGGGTTTCACCGGGCCGACACGGCC
>JANPKR010000506.1:0-6105 GCA_031426175.1 Hydrogenophaga sp.
GCTCCAGCGTGGAGCGCACGCTCGCAGGCGAGAGATCGTCGGACTCGATTTCGGTGGCGCCGATGACGAACATGCCGCCTGGCTTGGGCGCGATGTAGAGCGGATAACGCGGGTGCAGCAGGCGCGTGGGACGCGTGAGGCCCACGCCCGGCGCGTGTACGCGAGCCACCTCGCCACGCACGCCGCGAAGCGCGTTCCATTGCGGCTGGGCGCCCAGGCCCCGGCAGTCGAACAACCAGGCGCCGGGCCCGGGGTCGACTTCGTCGGGCGTGCGCGGGCTGTTCCAGTGCACGGTCACGCCAAGCACCTCCATCTGTTGGGCCAGTGCGGCCAGCAGTTCGCGGTTGTCGAGCTGGCCTTCATCGGGCAGGTAAAGCCCTTGCGGAAATCGGTGGTCGAGCGAGGGCTCCAGGGCGGTGAGTTCGGCCGCGTTCATGCGCTGCGCATGCGGCAGCGAGGGCAGGGCGGCGGCGGTGCGCGCGAGCTGGCCCGAGAAGCGCTCGGCCTCGGCCGTGTCCTGCCGGTGCCACAGCACGAGCGTGCCGCTTTGTTGAAAGAACACCGGCTGAGCCAGCTCGGTCAGCAGCTGCGGCCAGCGCACCAGCGCGTGCTGGCCCATGCGCACCACGGGGAGCTCGGTCACCGCCGATTCGGCCAGCGGCGCGAGCATGGCCGCAGCCACGCGCGCAGCCGCGCTTTCGGCCAGTGGTCCACCGGCATCGAACACCTCGACCCGGTGGCCTCGCTGTGCCAGCGCACAGGCGAGCAGCCGGCCCATGAGGCCGGCGCCGAGCACGGTGGCGGTGGGTTTTGTCATGGCGTTCATGTCAGTTCATCTCGAATTCAATGCGCCTGGGCGCGCGTGTCCTCACCCCAACCCTCTCCCACAGGGAGAGGGAGCAAAGATGCGTGAGCGAGGTGTCCCCATCCAGGGCTCCCGAGGATCCGGCTCCGCCGGTCCCAGGGTGCGCCCCCCTCGCGCAGCAGAGGGGGGAGTGGCGCAGCCGCGCGGGGGGTGAGTCACAATCTTCGCCATGACCACTGAACCCCAACGCTACACGCGCGTCCTGTCCATCGCCGGTTCCGACAGCGGCGGCGGTGCCGGCATCCAGGCCGACCTGAAAACCTTCGCGGCGCTGGGCTGCTATGGCATGACAGCCATCACCGCGCTGACCGCGCAGAACACGCTGGGCGTGAGCGCCATCCACGGCGTGCCGCCCGAGATGCTCAAGGCGCAGCTGTGCGCGGTGTTCGACGACATCGGCGTGGACGCAGTGAAAATCGGCATGCTGCATGCTCCCGACATCGTGCGTACCGTGGCCTGGGCCTTGAAAAACTACCGGGTGCAGCGCGTGGTGCTCGACCCGGTGATGGTGGCGACTTCCGGCGACACACTCATCACGCCCACGACCGTGCAGGTGCTGGTGGAGGAGCTGTTTCCGCTGGCCACGGTGATCACGCCCAACCTCGACGAGGCCGCGCTGCTGCTGGGCCGCACCATCGAGTCGGCGAGCGAGCTCGACGCCGCGGCGCGCGATCTGTTTGCCATGGGCGCACCGGCGGTGTTGCTCAAGGGCGGGCACCTGCCAGGCGCCGAGGTGGCCGATCTGCTGGTCACCGGTGTCGGTCCGGTGCAGCGACTCGCTTCGCCCCGCATCGAGAGTCGCAACACACATGGCACCGGCTGCACGCTGTCCTCGGCCATCGCATCGCACCTCGCGCTGGGCGAGCCGCTGGATCGCGCGGTGGCCCTGGCGCGCGGCTACATCCTGCAGGCCATCGAGCAGGGCGCAGACGTGTACACCGGCGCTGGTCATGGGCCGCTCAACCACGGTTTTGCGCCGCTTGCGCAGCACAAGCGTGGGCGGGGCTGAGGCGCGGCGCAGCGGGATCATCAGGCCCGTGCGGGAGTGAGTCCGCCCACGTCACGCGGTCGCGAGAGTGCAGCCAGCACGAAGGTCAGGGCCAGCGTGGGCAGTGCCGAACCCAGATCGGGCGCGTATTGCTTGAGCAGGTGGTAGCAGGCAATGCCCGCCACCCAGACCGCCGCCGCGCTCCAGTCCACCGTGCGTGCGGTCACGCTCGGCACCACCGCGCCGCTGCCCAGGCGGCCCAGGATCACGCCATACAGCGGCACGAACACCGAGCTGAGCAACAGAAGGAAGGGTTCGATCGCGTGGATCGGCAGGAACAGCGCGAGCACCGTGCAGACGGCGGCAAACGCGAGACCGGCGCGCTTGATGCTCCAGCGCGGCTGCAGGCTGTGCACCGAGACTGCGCCCGAATGCGCATCCCCGTAAGCGTTGTCCATTTCGTCGAGCAGGATCAGGCCGAGTGCGATCAGGCCACCTTGCGCCAGCAGCAGCGCGCCCACCAGGTTGGTGCCCGGCTCCACCGTGCTCACCACCAGCACACCGAGTGCGTAGCACCACATGTTGGCCAGCGCATAGCCCAGCCAGGTGCCGCCCAGCGTGCTGGCGGTGCGTTTGCCGTGGCGCGCGTAGTCGGCCACCAGTGGCAGCCAGGAGACCGGCATGGCGATCACCAGGTCCATGGCGGAAAACAAACCCATGCCACCGGCACCCGGGCGGTTCCAGAACGCATCGAACCCCTGCGCCTGAAGGCGTGTGCCGAACTGCCAGGTGAGCCAGGCCAGCGAGGCGATCACCAGTGGGAGACCGAAGCGGCTGACGAACTTGCGCACCAGCTTGAGCATGGAGCCGGCCATGAGCGCGATCAGCACGCCGCCCCACAGCAGCGTGGCAAGCAGCTTGCCGCCGGTGCCGTCGAGCAAGCCACCGGGCGCACTGCCCAATGCCTGCTTGAGGATGGCCACGGTGCCCTCCTGCATGATGACCAGTTCGAAGGTGGTCCAGCCCACGAGCTGCGCGATGTTGAGCAGCACCGGCAGCCGCGCGAACGCACTGCCGTAGGTGGCGTGCATCAGGCCGGCACTGGCCAGCCCGGTCTGGCAGCCCAGCCGCGCGGTCCAGGCCAGCAAACCGGCACCGATGAGCGAGCCCAGCACGATGGCGATGACCGCATCTTGTGTGCCCACGGCCGGCACCAGGTAGGCGCCGATCTGCATGACCAGCAGGCCCGTGCCCAGGCTGAACCAGAGCGCGGCGTGTTCGTGGAAGTGAAAGACCCGGTCGCCTTGCGGCACGGGGGTGAGGGCCAGGTTGGCCGGAGATGCGGAATGGTCGGATGCCATCAATTGCTCCATGCAAGTTGAGGCAGGTGGGCTGGGCCGCAGCCACCGTGCGCGCGGATGGCGGTGGTGGAAGGTATCGGCCTGCTTCCCTGCGCGAGGATTACCTCAATCAGGTTCAAAGGGACTTTCTCAGTCGCACCCGGGGCCAAAACCCCGGGGCAACACCCCTAGCGGATGTGCCTTGCGGCACGGGGTGGAGTATACGGGCGTGGGGCACGCGCAGCGGGGGAGCGTGGGGGCAACGATCCGGCGCCGGGCCGCCCCAAGCCGGATCAGCCCCCTCGGGGGGCAGCGGACCACGCGCAGCGGGGGAGCGTGGGGGCCCTGTTGGCCTGCCTAACCCGCAGGGGTCAGGTGCATGAAGCTGCCGTACTTGTCGGCGAGAAACTGTTCCGCCCGCTCGAGCATGAAGTAGCGGAACGATTCCGCTGCCGGCGACAAGACCTTGGACAGGGTGTGCACCACGTTCCAGCCGCGCACGACGGGTGCGCCTTCCACGTCGAGGATGGCGATCAATCCGTGCTCCAGTTCCAGGCCGATGGTGTGCAGCGACAGGAAGCTGATCCCCATGCCCGCCATCACCGCCTGCTTGATGGTCTCGTTGCTCGACATCTCCATCACCACATGCAGCTCCACGCGCGACTGCTCCATGAAATTTTCCATGGCCGCGCGCGTGCCCGATCCGCGTTCGCGTGTGATGAAGCTGTAGGGTCGCAGCGACTCTGCCGTGGGGTGACCGGTCTTGAGCAGCGGATGGTCGGTCGGCGCCACAAACACGTGGGGGTGGGCGGCGAACGGCTCGGCGCGTGTGGCCAGCTCGGTGGGCGGGCGACCCATGACGGCGATGTCCACCTCGTTGCCTTGAAGCATCTTCACCAGTTGCTCGCGGTTGCCCACCGCCAGCTTGAGCTCCACACCCTGGTGTTCGCGCCGGAACTCGGCCAGCAGGCTGGGCAAAAAATACTTGGCGGTGCTCACCATGCCGATGGTGAGCGTGCCCACCTCCACCCGCTGCAAACGCGCGGCGGCGTCTTCCGCGTCTTTCAGCGTGGCCAGCATCTTGCGCGCGTAGACCAGCATGTACTCGCCCACGGTGGTCAGCGTCACCTGTCGACCATGGCGCTCGAACAGCTTCAGCCCGACATGGCCTTCGAGCTCCTTGACCTGCATGGTCACGGCTGGCGGCGTGAGGTGCAAAACCTCGGCGGCACGGGCAAAACTCAGGTGCCTGGCGACCTCGTTGAACACGCGCAATTGGCGAAAAGTGGCGTTTTTCATTCAGGTAATGCTTAACCGAGATGGAACGAATCTTGAATTTACCTTAGTTGGTCAAGAATTTATAGTGGGACACAGCCGCGGTTTGCAGGCTGGCAAACCGGGGTACACGCATGCTCAAAGCCTTGATATTCGACGTGGACGGCACCTTGGCCGACACAGAAGCCGTGCACCTCGAAGCCTTCAATCACGCCTTTGCACAGGAGGGTGTGGGTTGGCACTGGGACACGGCGCTCTACACACGCCTGCTCGACATTTCGGGTGGCAAGGAACGCATGGCCCACTACTGGGGCACGGTGAACGCTGGTGTGAAGGAGGTGTCGGCCGGGGCGACGCAGGCCACCATCCAGCGCCTGCACGAGATCAAGACCGCGTACTACGAGGACGCGGTGAACGCCGGTGCGGTGAGCCTGCGCCCCGGCGTGCTGGCGCTCATGAACGAGGCGAGCCGGCAGGGTCTGCAGCTCGCGATTGCCACCACCACTTCGCCGGTCAACATCGCCGCGCTGCTGCGTGCTGCGGTGGGCGCGGACTGGCGCAGTCACTTCCTCACCATCGGGGACGCATCGTCGTCGCCGCTGAAGAAGCCGCACCCGCAGGTGTACCTGCAGGTGCTCGGCGACATGGGCCTGCCGGCATCGCAGTGCCTGGCGTTCGAGGATTCGTTCAATGGCCTGCGGGCGGCCACGGCCGCGGGTCTTCGCACCATCATCACGCCCAACAGCTTCACCGCCCACCACGACTTCAGCGGCGCGCTGCGCGTGCTGCCCGACCTGGGCTCGGTGGGGCTGGCGCACCTGCGCGACTGGCATGCCCATGCGAGCACGAGCGCAGCCTGAACCTTTTGACCGTCGCAACAACAACAACGAGATTCGCCCGATGCCCCTGTCCAAACGCTCCACCCTGACCCAGTTTCTGATCGAGGAGCGCCGCCGTTACCCGCAGGCCAGCGGCGACTTCAATGCGCTGATCCTCGACGTGGCGCTCGCCTGCAAGGCGATTGCGCGCAGCGTGGCGTTTGGCGCGCTGGGCGACATGCTTGGCAACCACGGCGGCGGCGGCGGCGACAGCGTCAACGTGCAGGGCGAGACGCAAAAAAAGCTCGACGTGATCAGCAACGACATGTTCATCAGGGCCAACGAATGGGGTGGGCACCTCGCGGGCATGGCCTCCGAGGAAATGGAGCAGCCGTATCCGATTCCGCCCGAGTACCCGCGCGGCAAGTACCTGCTGGTGTTCGATCCGCTGGATGGGTCGAGCAACATCGACGTGAACGTGTCGGTGGGCAGCATCTTCAGCGTGCTGCGTGCGCCCCAAGCGGTGGTGGACCAGGGGCGCGAACTCACCGTGAACGATTTCCTGCAGCCCGGCACCCAGCAGGTGGCCGCCGGTTACGCGCTCTATGGTCCCACCACCATGTTCATGCTCACGGTGGGCAGTGGCGTGCACGGTTTCACGCTGGACCCCAACCTGGGCGAATTCAAACTCACGCACCCCAAGATCCGCATCCCCGAGGACACGCACGAGTTCGCCATCAACGCGTCGAACAGCCGTTTCTGGGAGGCGCCGGTCAAACGTTATGTGGACGAGTGCCTGGCCGGCAAGACCGGCCCGCG
>JANPKR010000507.1:0-1608 GCA_031426175.1 Hydrogenophaga sp.
CCGATTCGGCCAGCACCAGACGCAGGCGCTCGTTGGCCGAGAGGCCCAGCACACCCAGCAGCGCAAACTGCGGCTGGCGCCGCGCCACCGAGAGCGACAGCACCGAGAACACCAGGAAGGCGCCGGTGAACAGCGCCACCAGCGCCAGCACCGTGAGGTTGACCCGGTAGGCGCGCGAGAGGTTGCTCACGCGTTCGCCCGCCTGCTCGGGTCGCTGCGCGATCACTTGCGCGGGAAGGGTGAGCGAGGCCAGCACCGACTCCAGCTGTGCGCCCGGTGTCAGGCGCACGTCGATCCGGCTGAGCAGACCAGCGCGGTCCATCAGGTCTTGCGCGGCAGCCACGTCCATCACCAGCAGCGCTGCGCCCGGTGCATTCACCCTGCCGGCCACGCGCACCGTGCGCAGCGCCAGACCGCTTTGCAGCTGCAACGTGGTGCTTTTGCCCAGCGCTTGGGATGCAGCTGCGTTGAGAAACACCGCATCGGGTGCAAACAGGTCGAAGCGCCGCACCGCGGCTTCGTTGTTGCTGGTGTCGGGGACCGGCATCAGCGCCGGAGAGAGGCCAGCCACCACCAGTGCGTCCACGCCGAGCAGCTTCACCGCCACGCGTTCGCCGCCGGGCAGCACCGCCTGGGTGGGCAGCTCCAGCACCGGGCTGGCCAGCGCCACGCTCGGGTGGGCGGCCACGCGGTCGAGCAGCGTGTCGGGCAGCAGACCCTGGCGGGCGCGCAGCTCCACATCGGGTTGGCCATTGACCGAACTCACTGCGCTGGAGAACTCGGCCAGCGCAGAGGCGTTGATGAGGTGGACCGCAAACGCCAGCGCCACGCCCAGCATCACCGCCACCACGGCCGACGCATTGCGCCACGGGTGGTGGCGCAACTCTTGCAAGGAGAACGTGGAGAGCAATGCGCGCATGGCGTTTGAGCTTACGCTCAAGGCCTTGCCCGTCTTGAGGGCCGGGGCATGGTGCCTTGGCGCACAGACGAGGCCCGTGCATCTCCGTAGCATCAAGGCGAGTTTTTTCACCGTCCCCCGGCGAACACGATCGCTGCCACCCGCCCACGAGGCGGGTCTATTTCAAACTTTACGGTGACCCCATGGTTCGTATCCACCTCGCCATCGACCTGCAATACCAGGTCAACCAGCCCAGCGCCGACTTCATCTTCAACGTTCAGGCCGCGCATTCACCGCAGCAAACCGTGGTGTGGGAAGAGCTGCAGGTCAGCCAGCCCGTGCCGCTGGTGTCCTACACAGATGCCGCCACGCGCACACGCATCCTGCGCCTGACCGCCAACCCGGGCCCGCTGCAGCTGCGATACCGTGCCACGCTCGACATCGTCCACCACGTGGACCAGCCCGACAGTGTGTTCGAGACGCCCATCAACCAGCTGCCCACCGATGTACTCGCCTACATCTACCCCAGCCGCTACTGCCAGTCCGACTGCGTGACCGCCATGGCCAATCAGTTGTTTGGCCAGATACCGCAGGGTTACCGCCGCGTCGAGGCGATCAAGAACTGGGTGCAGAGCCAGGTGACGTTCGAGTCGAACACCAGCAACTCCATGACCTCGGCCATGGACACTTTGAACGACCACAAGGGCGTG
>JANPKR010000508.1:0-20102 GCA_031426175.1 Hydrogenophaga sp.
AAGCTCCTGCGCAATTCTTCGATGTGGCGGGCCTCGGAAGGCAAGACATCGGCTATGTGATCCGGGAGGACCCAGGCAGACATGGGCATTTTCAGGAGCTGTTAAAACCGCGATTTTACCGGGGTGCGGAAGGGTATCCGCGGGGCGATCGCTCAAGGTGCCAGGAACGGGCGCATCCAATGCCCGTTTGGCCAGAAAAATTCAGCCGAGCAGCCAGACCATCAGCACACCGATGCCTACGCAGACCAGACCGAAGAAACGGAGCTGCCCGTCGCGAAGGCCGAGCATTTCCAAGAACACGCGGCGCCACAACCGCGGCGCCACGAGGGGCAGGATGCCTTCGAACACCAGCACCAGGGCCAGTGCTGTCCAGATTGCGTCCACGCCGAGGCTACCGTGATCAGCGCTGGCGAGAGTTGCAAGTACCTCGCGTCAGGCTGCTCACCGGCTCGGCGCCAGGTTGCTGCTGCGCAGCGACTTGAAAAAGTCAGAAGACGGATCAACCACCACCACGTCGGACTTGCTGGCGAAGCTCGACTTGTAGGCTTCCAGGCTGCGGTAAAACTGAGCGAATGCAGGATCGCGACCAAACGCTTCTGAGAACGATGCAGCGGCCTTTGCATCGCCCTCACCTTTGATGAGCTGAGCGTCGCGGTAGGCCTCGGACACGATAACTTCACGTTGGCGGTCCGCATCAGCACGGATCTTTTCGCCCTCGGCGAAACCGGTGGATCGCAGTTCGTTGGCCACGCGTTTGCGCTCAGCTTCCATGCGTTGATAAACAGAGGCGGTGATGCTCTCTGCATAGTCGACGCGGGTGATGCGCACATCGACCACGTCCATGCCCCAAGGCTTGTCCGCGCTGCGCACGGCAGCGAGCACTTCTCGTTTGACATCGGCCATCAACTGCTCGCGGCGGGTGGACAGCAACTCGTTGACGGTGCGCTTGTTCACTTCCTGCTGAAAGGAGTTGCGCACCACACGGTTGAGCTGCAGGGCACCGGCTCGTTCCGTGATGCCGACGTTGCGGATGTATTCCTGCGGCTCGGCAATGCGCCAGCGCACGTACCAGTCGATCACCACACGTTGCTTCTCGGCGGTCAGCGTGGGCTCGGTGTCGGTGCTTTCCAGCGTCAGCAAGCGCTTGTCGATGTAGGAGACGTTCTGGAACGGCGGAGGCAGCTTGAAGTTCAGGCCCGGCTCGGTGACGACCTGCTTGATCTGCCCCAGCTGGAAGACCACGCCAAACTGGCGCTGGTCAACCACAAACAGCATGGAGCTGGCGATGGCCAGCGCCACGACGAGGCTGGTGAGGATGAAACCCAATTTGTTCATGTGCGTTGCTCTTTGGTCTCGTGTGCGGCGTTCAGCGGCTCTCGCGATCGCGAGAGCGGGCTGCGTTGTCGAGGCTGCGGCTGACCGGGGTCGACGCCGTTCCCGCACTGGTTGGCGGGGTGGTGGCTGCAGGGCTGGTCGTCGGCGTCTGGGCAGTCATCTGCATGATCTTGTCCAGCGGCAGGTACAGCAGGTTGTTGCCGGCCTTGGAGTCCACCAGCACCTTGGTCACGTTGCTGTAAATCTCCTGCATGGCGTCTGTGTACATGCGCTCGCGGGTGACCTGGGGCGCTTTCTGGTACTCGGTCAGTACAGAGCGAAAGCGCTGCGAATCACCCTCAGCCTGAGCCACGATACGGGCGCGATACCCTTCGGCTTCTTCGGTCAGTCGGGAGGCGGCACCTCGGGCGCGGGGCACCACGTCGTTGGCGTAAGCCTCCGCTTCGTTCTTGGCCCGCTCACGTTCCTGACCGGCTTTGAGCACATCATCAAAAGAGGCTTGGACCTGCTCGGGTGGACGCACGCCACCTTGTTGCAAGTTGATACCAACCACTTCGATGCCTACCTTGTAGCGATCAAGAATGGTCTGCATGAGCGCCCGCACGCGCGGTGCAATCTGGTCTCGCTCTTCGGCAAGCGCGGCATCCATCTTCATCTTTCCGACCACTTCGCGCACGGCAGTTTCGGCCACCTTGACCACCGAAGCATCGGGGTCGCGGCTCTCGAACAAGAAGGCACGCGCGTCGTTCAAGCGGTACTGCACTGCAAACTTGATCTCAACGATGTTCTCGTCTTCGGTGAGCATGGCCGACTCCCGCAGACCGGTCGCTGGAACGATGTTGTCGCGTCCCACATCGACCGATCGGATCTGTGTCACGAACACCGTTTCATGGCGCTGCACAGGGTAGGGAAGGCGCCAGTTGAAGCCCGCACCGACCGTGCTGTTGTATTTGCCGAATTGCGTGATGACGGCCTGCTGGCCTTCCTGCACGATGAAGAATCCGGTGCCGAGCCAGATGAGTGCCGCAACGCCCACGATAAGGCCGGCCCCGATGCCGGTGGTTTTGGGGCTGGGATTGAAGCTGGGCATGCCGCCGCCGCCCGATCCGTTGCCGCCACCTTGGCCGCCACCCTTCTTGCCCAGCAGACCGCCGAGCTTGCGATTGAAATCGCGCCACAGTTCGTCCAGATCCGGGGGACCCTGATTGGGGCCTTGACCCCGAGGACGCTGCGGAGTGCGGTTGTCGTCGTTGCGCTCGGGTTCCTGGCCGTCTTTGGAGCCTTCATTGCGAGAAGCGTCATCGCCCCGACCCCACCGCGGGTCGTTGAGATTGAACATGCCCAGGACCTTGAGCCAGACCCGTCGTGGAACCGCGCCTGTGCCTTGCTCGGCAGAGCGGGTGGGGGTTTGCAGATTCACATCCATGTGTTGCCAACTCTTTGTCAATTTCAGAACCATCACATTGTGCCCAATCAGGACGGCGAACTTTCATTTTCAGGGAACGCCCCAAGTCTCTCAGGGCCTTGCCCTCCATTGGCGGACAACACCAGCTCGGCCAACACCGACCTGAGCGCCGGCAGACCTTCGCCCGTCGTGGCGCTCACGTAAATTCGAGGCACCGTTTGCCCATCCAGTTCCATCTGATCGGAGAGAACCAGCGGAATATGGGCCTCGTCCATGGCATCAAGCTTGTTGAACACCAGAATCTGCCGCACATGCTCGGCCCCGATGTCCTTCAGCACACCCATCACCGACGCCATTTGCTCAGGATGGGAAGGGTTGGATGCGTCCACGACGTGCAGCAGCAAGTCGGCATCGGCGGCCTCTTGCAAGGTAGCGGCAAATGCGTCGACAAGACCATGTGGCAGGTCGCGAATGAAACCCACCGTGTCCGATAGAGATACCGATCGACCAGCCTCACCCAGATAAAGCTGGCGGGTGGTCGTGTCCAGTGTGGCAAACAGCTGGTCGGCCGCGTAGGCCCGCGCCTTGACCAGGCCGTTGAACAAGGACGACTTGCCAGCGTTGGTGTAGCCCACCAGCGAAATCGAAAAAGTGTCCCGGCGCTCGCGCTGTCGGCGTTGCGTTGCGCGCTGCTTCTTCACTTTTTCCAGGCGCTCCTTGGTTCGTTTGATCGACTCACCGATCATTCGACGATCGAGTTCGATCTGGGTTTCGCCAGGACCACCACGCATGCCGATGCCGCCGCTCTGGCGCTCCAGGTGCGACCATCGCCGCACAAGCCGGGTGGACAGGTACTGCAGTCGGGCCAGTTCAACCTGCAACTTGCCCTCGTGGCTGCGAGCACGCTGGGCAAAGATTTCGAGAATCAACAGCGTGCGGTCGTTGACCGGCATGCCCAGATGGCGCTCGAGGTTGCGCTGTTGGGCAGGACTGAGCGACTGATCAAACAGCACCTCTGAAGCCCCCGTCGACTGGGCTATCAGTTTGATTTCGTCGGCCTTGCCGGAACCAACGAACAAGGCTGGGTCCGGTGCGCGCCGCTTGCAGGTGACGCGGCTGGCCACGGTGTAACCAGCGGTCTGTGCCAACAAGCCAAGCTCCTGCAGCGGAGCATCGAAGTGGGGCGTGCCAAAATCCACCCCCACCAAAATGACCGATGGCGTGGAGGCAGAGGGGTTGTCTGTGGATTTCAAATCGCTTCAGCGCGGACGCGCCGGGCGAAACAGACCGGACGGCACTTCGGCACCGCACCGGTTTTCAGGAAAGAGGCGTTCAAGGAGCTGCTGGCTCGTCCGCGGGAGCGGCGGAGAACTGGACAGGACGCCCTGGAACGATGGTTGAGATCGCGTGTTTGTAGACCATCTGTGTGACCGTATTGCGCAACAGAACCACGTACTGGTCAAACGACTCGATCTGCCCCTGCAATTTGATGCCATTGACCAGGTAGATCGACACGGGAACATGCTCCCGGCGAAGCTGGTTCAGAAAAGGGTCTTGCAAAAGTTGGCCTTTGTTATTGCTCACGATATGCTCCGTGTTCAGAAAAAAGTTGATAGGGAAAAGACAATACCACAGGGCTTGTACTGCTCAAGCCTGCCGGGTAATTCCTATTCCTTGAAGGGATTGGTTGAAGTTTTGAATTCGATCCTGAGTGGTGTACCCACCAGATCGAATGCCTTGCGGAAGCGACCTTCAAGAAATCGCTTGTAGGAATCTGGCACGTGCTCCAGCGAATTGCCATGGATCACGATGACGGGTGGGTTCATACCACCTTGGTGGGCATAACGCATTTTGGGCCGGAACATACCTCCCCGCGTGGGGGCCTGGAACTGCACAGCCTCGGCGAGCAGCCGCGTGAGCACCGGAGTCGACATTTTGCGCGTCGCTGAGGCCTGGGCCTGGATGATCGACTTCCACACAGGCGCCAGCCCCTGGCGCTTCTGCGCCGAGATCAGGTGCAATGACGCGAACTTCAAGAAGGCCAACCGGGTTTCGATCTGGCGTTCGATCTGCTCCCGCTGGTAAGCGTCCACGGCATCCCATTTGTTGATGGCAAGAACGACAGCGCGGCCGCTTTCCAGGATGTAGCCAGCGATGTGAGCGTCCTGATCGGTGATGCCTTGTGTGGCGTCGAGCAACAACAACACCACATTCGCGTTTTCGATCGCCTGCAGTGTCTTGACGACCGAGAACTTCTCGATCGCCTCGAACACGCGCCCTTTGCGGCGGATGCCGGCCGTGTCGATCAGTTCGAACTTCTGGCCATTTCGCTCGAACGGCACCGAGATGGTGTCGCGCGTTGTGCCGGGCAGATCGAAGGCGACCAGGCGCTCTTCGCCCAGCCAGGCGTTGATCAGGGTGGACTTTCCCACGTTGGGGCGACCCGCCACCGCCAACCGGATCACGCCATCCGCTGCTGGCTCTTCCTCTTCGTCCTCGGGCGGCAGGCCTCGAATACGCTCCATCGCCAACTCGACCATGGACCGAATGCCCTGGCCGTGCGCACCGGAGACCGGAAGCACTTCGCCAAGCCCCAGTTCGTAGAACTCGACCAGTTGCAGGCCTTGCGTCATTCCCTCGGCCTTGTTGGCCACCAGCACGCAAGGCTTTCCGAGGCGCCTGAGATAAACAGCGATCTCGTGGTCTTGTGCGCTGATACCGGCGCGCGCGTCCACCACAAACAGCACCACATCGGACTCGGCCACGGCTTGGCGTGTCTGCTTGGCCATCTCCTTGTAAATGCCTTCGGTGGCATCGGGTTCGAAGCCGCCCGTGTCGATGACGATATATTCGCGCGCACCCAGGCGGCCGTTGCCGTAGTGTCGATCTCGGGTGAGGCCGGCAAAGTCGGCCACGATGGCATCGCGAGAACTCGTCAGGCGGTTGAACAGGGTGGACTTGCCCACATTGGGGCGGCCCACCAGGGCGATGACGGGTTTCAAGGAGGGCTGCTTTCGTTCAGGAGGCGGTTCAGCTTGGAAATCACTGGGGGCGCCAAGCGTAGATGCCGCCGTTGCGCGTCTGCACGACGAGCGCGTCGCCCGCGAGCACCGGGGCTGACACGATGGGCGATCCGTCGGTGCTCAGCCGGGTCATTTCGCTGCCGTCTTCGCGCGAAACCAGGTGCACCAGGCCCGCGCTGTCGCCCACAGCAACCACGCGGCCCAATGCGACAGGTGCGCTGAGGGCGCGGTATTTGAGGCGGTCGATGCTCCAGGCTGGTTCGCCAGAGACACGCTGCCACGCCTGAAAACGCCCTTCACTATCGGCTCCAAACACCAGGCGATCGTCGCCGTGCACGCCGGTGGAGCCCTGGGCAACGCGGGACCACAACACATTGCCGCGGACTGCATCAACGCAACCGATGGCGGCCGAATAGGCACGAGCGCAAACACTGTCACCGATGCGGCTCACAGGACCGACGATGTCCACCAAGCGCTCGATCTCGTTGGTGCCGCGCGGTGTGGCGATGGGGGCTTCCCAGCGCACAGTGCCGTTGGCCGGATTGAGGCCAACCAATCGACCCGACAGGCCCGCCACCAATGTGTCGCCCACGGCAAGCAAGGCGCCGCTCTGGCTGAGCACCAGAGGTTCGGCTGTGCGCGCCTGGACCCACAGACGAGCGCCGTTACGCGCATCAAAGGCGGTGACGGTGCGGTCGGCCGTCAGCACGAACACGCGGGCACCAGCCACCAGCGGTGCCGTGAAACCGCGCGCGGGCAGGCGAACGCGCCACAGTTCGCGGCCATCGGCCAGCGCCACGAGCTGGTTGCTCTGGGTGACCACTGCAGCAGTCTGCCCATCGGAGCCCACGCCCGCGGCAATGGGTGTGCCGAGGTTCAGGCGCCACGCGTCCTGGCCAGTGGCGCCATTGATCGCAACGACCGTACCGGATGTGCTGGCCGCAAACACGCGCCCCCCTGCAACCAGGGGAACAATAGACTCGGTGCCCGCGCCTACCTGTGCCGTCCAGGCTGTGCGGGTTCCCATGAGGGCAGCAACTGGAGGCAGCTCCGCGGGCTGCGGCTTCTTGGTGCCCGACGAGCACGCCGACAGACCCGCCAACGCGAGCGCACCCAGCCAGGCGGTACGCACCATCCAGGCTTTGGAAGAGGGCTTCATGGAATTGAGAACTGAGTTCAACGGGCGACCTCGGTTGTGGGGGCCAGGGTGGAGACATCCACACCCAACGAAGCGAGCTTCACCTCCACCAAACGGCGGTACTCGGTGCGGTTGTTCAAGCCCTTCCAGGCGGTCTGGTACTGGACCTTTGCTTCATCGCCCTTGCCTTGCGCCATGAGCACATCGCCACGGCGATCGGCCACGAGGGGCTCGAAAGACTTGGGCACAGGTACCTCGAGTGTCTTGAGCGCCTGGTCATAGGCTTGCGCTTCGATGTCCAGCGCCGCGAGCCGCAATCGAGCCACCGCTTTGTAGGAGTCGTCGGACGCCTTCTCGGCGGCCCAGACCAGCGCTGCGCGCGCCTCGGGCAACTTGCCGGCGTCGAACAGCGTCTTGCCAGCCTGCAACGCGGCCTGACTGGCAAAAGTGGTGCTGGCGAACTGGGCCTGCATGTCGACCAGAGCGCGCTGCATGCGCTCTGCGTCCTTGGCAAGCGCAGCGCGGTCAATTTCGTCGTAAAGCGCTGCGGCCTTGGCTGCTTGGTTGCGCTGCCAGTAATTCCAGCCGTTCCACGCTGCGAACGATCCGAACACGACGATCAGCACCCAGCTGATGAGGTTGCCGTACTGGCTCCAGAAATGTTTGATCTGGTCGAGCTGTTCCTGCTCTTCAAGGTCGAGGTGTTTGGCCATGCTGCAAATTCAGTTCGGGTTCGGGCGCCAGAGGCGCAACGCTCGATTGTAGGCGGGTGGCTGCAGCATCCCTGCATCAGCCACAAGGGGTCAACCTGGGTGGGTCAGTGGCTGCGCAAACTGGCTGCCCAGTCGGCCAGCTGAGCGATATTCAGCAGGCGCTGCGAGGTTTCCTCGGAAGACGCAATGCCTTCAGGCCGGGGACCGCGCAGGGGCTTGACCGCCACACTGCCCTGCTGCAGCTCCTGCTCGCCAAAGATCAGGGCGAAGCGAGCGCCACTGGCATCGGCTTTTTTGAACTGCGACTTCATGCTGCCCATGCCGTCCACGCTGCCCGCGTGCATCTGTACGTTGACCCCGTGCTGCCGCAAAGCGCGAAGCACAGGCATGACCTGCACAAGGTGAGCCGCGTCGGGCACCACGGCATACGCATCGGGTACCGGTTGCCCAGGCAGTTTGCCCTGCTCTTTCAAAAGCTCCAGGATGCGCTCCATGCCCAGCGCCCAACCCACAGCGGGAGCTGCCTTGCCACCGATCTGCTCGAACAGACCGTCGTAGCGGCCGCCAGCACACACCGTGCCTTGCGAACCGAGTTGCGTGGTGACGAACTCGAACACAGAGAGGTTGTAGTAGTCCATGCCGCGCACCAGGCGCGGGTTGATGCGGTGGGCAATGCCGTGCGCATCGAGCAGGCCACGCAGGCGGTTGAAGTGATCAAGCGACTCGGCGCCGAGGTGGTCCATCAGGCGCGGCGCAGCGTTCACCAAGTCTTGCATGGCCGGGTTCTTGGTATCGAGGATGCGCAACGGATTGCTGTGCAGGCGGCGTTTGGCCTCCTCATCGAGCTGTTCGGCATGGGCTTCGAGGTAGGCGATGAGCGCCTGGCGGTGCGCCAGCCGCTCGGGCGGCTGGCCCAGGCTGTTGATCTCGAGTTCGATACCGGTGAGATCGAGTTCGGCCCAGAGGTCACAGGCCAGCACGATGAGCTCGGCATCCACATCGGGACCGGCGAAGCCCAGGGCTTCGGCGCCGAACTGATGAAACTGGCGATAACGACCGCGTTGCGGACGCTCGTGGCGGAACATCGGGCCCATGTAGTACAGGCGTTTGCCGCCGTCGTACAGCAGCGAGTGTTCAAGCGCAGCGCGCACCACGCCCGCCGTGTTCTCCGGGCGCAGCGTGAGCTGCTCGCCGTTGAGGCGGTCTTCAAAGGAGTACATCTCCTTCTCGACGATGTCGGTTACCTCGCCCAGGCCACGCACAAAGAGTGCTGTGGGCTCCACGATGGGCGTGCGCAGGTTGCGGTAGCCGTAGCGGCGCATCAGCGTGCGCAGGGTGTCTTCGAGCCACTCCCAGTGCGCGGATGCGGGAGGGGCGATGTCGTTCATGCCTTTGACGGCGGTGAGTTTTTCTGCCATGTGCTGCAAGCCTGTGCGGTCAGCGCAAGCCGGGTTCTAGCCCGACCTCATGCGGTTACGCCAAACTTTTTCTCGATGTAGTTGTCCACGATGACCTGGAACTCACGCACGATGTCGTCGCCGCGCAAGGTCAGAGCTTTTTGTCCGTCGATGAAGACGGGTGCCGCCGGTGCTTCGCCAGTGCCAGGCAGGCTGATGCCGATGTCGGCGTGTTTGCTCTCGCCGGGGCCGTTGACGATACAGCCCATCACGGCCACCTTGAGGTTCTCCACACCTGGATAGCGCACGCGCCAGACCGGCATGGAGCTGCGCAGGTAGTCGTCGATCTGCTTGGCCAGCTCCTGGAAGGTCGTGCTGGTGGTGCGGCCACAGCCTGGGCAGGCGGTGACCGAGGGCACAAATGCCCGCATGCCCAGCGCCTGCAGGATCTCCAGCGCAATCACCACCTCTTGCGTTCGGGCCTCGCCCGGTTGCGGCGTGAGCGAGACACGAATGGTGTCGCCAATGCCTTGTTGCAGCAACACCGACAGCGCCGCGGCCGAAGCCACCGCGCCCTTGGTGCCCATGCCGGCTTCGGTCAGCCCCAGATGCAATGCGTAGTCGCAGCGCTGCGCCAGCGCCTGGTACACCGCGATCAGGTCCTGAACGGCACTGACCTTGCAAGACAGGACGATGTTGTTGCCGTTGAGGCCGATCTCTTCAGCGCGCCTGGCCGAGTCGAGCGCAGACGTGATCAGCGCTTCGTACATCACCTGACGCGCTTCCCATGGCTGGGCACGGGCGGCGTTTTCGTCCATCAGGCGGGCCAGCAGGTCTTGGTCGAGGCTGCCCCAGTTCACGCCAATCCGAATGGCCTTGTCATGGCGCGCCGCGATCTCCACCATCTGGGCGAACTGGCGATCGCCCTTGTCGCCGCGGCCCACGTTGCCGGGGTTGATGCGGTACTTGGAAAGCGCCTCGGCACAGGCTGGGTGGTCGGTGAGCAGGCGGTGGCCGTTGTAGTGGAAGTCGCCGATCAGGGGCACGTCGACCCCCATGCGGTCAAGCTGCTCGCGAATGTAAGGCACGGCCTTGGCAGCTTCGTCGTTGTTGACGGTGATGCGCACCAGCTCGGAGCCAGCCAGTGCGAGCTCTTTCACCTGGATCGCGGTGCCCACTGCATCGGCGGTGTCCGTGTTGGTCATGGACTGCACGCGCACGGGTGCATCGCCGCCCACTGTCACCCGGTTGCTGCCCCAGGCCACCACCCCCTGCCGGGTGTGGCGAGCGCGCGCGGCCGCCAAGGCAATGGGCTGCTCACCAGACGCGAACGGGGTACCGGGTTGCAATGCAATGTCCATGGTCATTTCACCTCGAAGCGGGCCACGTTGCTGCGCGCGAACGGGGCTGTGTCAAAAGGCTTTCCGCGAACGCTCACCTGGGCGGCATCGGCCTTGCCCAGCACCACGGTGTAGGGTGGGGCCGCAGAAAAATCGATGACATCGCCAGCCTGCATCAGGCGTTTGGCCACCACGTTGCCAGTGCCGTTGACCACTTCCACCCAGGACTCACCGGTGGCCGTGATGCTCAACAGGCGGTCGGGGGTGGAGGCAACCGGCGCAATAGCTGGCGACTCAGCAGACCCCACTGCGCCGATGGCAGCATCCGCTGGCGCAGCGACCACAGAGATGGGCGCCGCTGCCGCCGGCACCGCTGATGTATCGACAGGGCCATCCGCCGCCTGCACTGGGGCGCCGGCGGGTTCCTGCGCTGGAACGGGCTCGACTGCGGCCACCGGCTCGGCAACCGCAGGCTCCGCCACGTTGGCCATCACGGGTGGACCTTCAGCCCTGGGGAGAAACACGATGACCAACGCACCCAGCAGCAACGCAATGGCCGCCAGCAAGGCTGGCCGGGAGAGCCAACTCAGGGGGTTGAACGGTTCTTCGTCGCGTCCAGCATTGAAAGGCGCATTCAGTGAGTGCCCGTGATCACCGAGCCTGCTCTGCGCCCCAGGTGGAATCTGCTGGAGGATGGGTGCCGGATCCACCCTGAGCTGGCGGCAGGCACTGGAGGCCAGTGCGCGTGCAAAAGTGAGGTCAGGCAGTTCGCTGTAGCGCCCGTCCTCCAGCGCCTCCAGCTTTTTCACTGGCACCTTCAACGCTGCTGCCAGAGCGGCAATGTGGAGACCAGCGGCCTCGCGGGCCTCCTTCAACCGGATCGGTCGCGAAACAGGCTCGACCAACATGCCACTGCCTTCCGCCATCGCGTCACTCATCAAACTCTCCGCGCTGAAAACGCGCCCACTGGGCCGAATCCGGGTAGCGGCGACCCAGTTGCTGAGCCAGTTGAGCCATGGCCTCGCGGTTGCGCAGCCGGCGTTCCACCTTGATGCCCAGCCAAAGCGTTTCCGCATTGGCCAGATCGGTGTTGTTGAGCCGCCGGATCGTGAACTGTGCCTTGCTGTCTTCACCCCGGCGGAACTGCAGCGAGGCGAGGTTGTAGGCCACGATCGGGTTGGCAGGGTCGAGTTCGTAGGAACGCGCCAGACTTGCCTCAGCCTCCACCAGTTGTCCGGCGCGGATCTGGCAGATGCCCAAGGCGAGCAGCGTTCTTGCCTGACCACCGTACACGGGACTGGCCAGCGCACGCTGGAAGAGTTCGGTGGACTGTGCGTAGCGCCCGCGCTGACAGGTGTACCAGCCGTAGTTGTGCAGTGCGTCGGGGTCGCGCGGGTTGAGCTGCATGGCGCGCTGGAAGCTGTCCTCCGCCAACGGGTCGTTGTTCATGCCCATGTAAACCAGACCACGCAACACATAAGCGGGCGCGTAGGTCGGGTCGGCTTGGAGGGCAAGCTTGATCTCGTCAAGCGCCACCGTGTTCTGGCCTTCGCCAAAGTAACCAGCGGCCAATTCAACGCGGATGCGTGCGCGCTTGCGCGCCTCGGGCTCGTCCGAGTCGGTGATGGGCTCCGCAGAGGCCGCACTGCTGGGTAAGGCGCCTCTTTGTGCACATCCCGCAGACAGCAAAAGCAAGCATGTCAGCAATGCCAGCAGCCCCGCCATGCCGCCTGAAAACCGGGCTGGGAATCGAGTGGCTGAAGTCATGCCTGGTTTTCCTTGTGGACGATGCGGATGGGGTGCTCGGAGGCGCCGCGTCGCTTGGCCAGGCGGCTGGCAGCGTTGGTGCGGTCGAGCACGTCTCCAGCCAGTTGACCACAGGCCGCGTCGATGTCGTCACCCCGCGTCTTGCGCACCGTTGTCACCAAACCACCATCGCTGAGAATGCGGGCGAATTGTTGCACCACCGGCCGCGGCGAACAGAGCAGGCCCGAGCTGGGGAACGGATTGAAAGGGATCAGGTTGATCTTGCACGGAACACCACGGCCCGCATGTCCCTTGAGCAAGTTCAGCAACCCCTGCGCATGGTGCGGCTGATCATTCACGCCGTCGAGCATGCAGTACTCGAAGGTGATGAAGTCGCGCGGCGCGGCAGGCAAGTAACGCAGGCAGGCGTCGAGCAACTCGGCGATCGGGTACTTGAGGTTGAGCGGCACCAGGTCGCTGCGCAAGGTGTCATTGGGTGCATGCAGCGACACAGCCAGCGCCACCGGGCAGTCTTGCGCCAGGCGGTCCATCATGGGCACCACACCCGAGGTGGACACAGTGACTCGGCGGCGAGAGAGGCCATAGCCATGGTCGTCCAGCATCACGCGCAGCGCCGGTACCAGCGCGCTGTAGTTTTGCAAGGGCTCGCCCATGCCCATCATCACCACGTTGGTGATCACACGCTCGCTGCGCTTGAGGTGCTTGCGGAGGAAAAACTCAGCCTGCCACAACTGGGCCAGGATCTCGCCGGTCGTGAGGTTGCGCGAGAACCCCTGATGGCCAGTGGAGCAAAAGCGGCAGCCGACCGCACATCCCGCCTGGGACGAGATGCACAGGGTACCGCGGTCTTCTTCGGGAATGAACACGGTTTCAACCGCGTTGCCACCACCCACATCGAACAGCCACTTGATGGTGCCATCGGCCGAGTCCTGACGCGAGAGCACGGGTAGCGCGGTGATGGTGCACGCGCCGGGCAGCTTCTCTCGCAGGCTGCGCGCGAGGTCGGTCATCTCGTTGAAGTCCGACGCCCCTTTTTGATGGATCCAGCGAAACAGCTGAACGGCGCGAAAGCGCTTTTCGCCCAGCTGCTCGCACCAAGCGGCCAAACCGTCAAGATCGAAGTCGAGCAGGTTGGCCGTCATGGCATGGTCAGCGCGCTGGCTCAGCGCGAGTAGACGTTGAGGCCGGCGAAGAAGAACGCAATTTCAGCGGCAGCGGTCTCGGGCGCATCGGAGCCGTGCACGGCGTTGGCGTCGATGCTGTCGGCGAAGTCGGCGCGAATCGTACCGGCATCGGCCTTCTTCGGGTCGGTGGCGCCCATCAGGTCGCGGTTCTTGGCGATCGCGCCTTCGCCTTCCAGGGCCTGGATCATCACGGGGCCAGAGATCATGAAATCGACCAAGTCCTTGAAGAAAGGACGGGCCTTGTGCACGGCGTAGAACGCCTCGGCTTCGCCACGCGACAGGTGGGCCATGCGGGCAGCCACGACCTTCAGGCCAGCGGCTTCGAAGCGGGCGTAGATCTGGCCGATCACGTTCTTGGCAACGGCGTCGGGCTTGATGATGGAGAGGGTGCGTTCGATGGCCATGGAAATCCTGAGGTTTTGTGGGTGAATCTGTCGGGGTTTGGGGCACCCCGCAAAGCCCATGATTCTACATTGGTCGTGTCACTCGCCATGCAACGCGGCGAAGACCCAAGCAGGTTCAGCGCCCGCCGGTGCGACCGCCGCCACTGCCACCACCTCGGCGGCGCGCACCACCCGGTGCGCTGCCGCGACCTGCCTCTTGCTCGCGTCGGCGCTGCAGGGCGTCCTGCCCGATGTAGCCGAACGAGGTCTTCATGGGATCGGGCTGCGAAGCCCCACCGCCCGGCCCGCGACCGCCCGTGCTGGTGCCAGGCTTGGCGCCTCGGCCCTTGCCACCGGGGCCCGCCGGTGCGCCGCCCATACCGTATCCGCTGCTGCGCCGGTCGCCAAAGCCGGGGCTCTCGCTGCGGCTGCCGGGTGGTTTGCCTTGCGTGCGGCCCGAACGGGGACCTTGCTTTCCGCGCTGCGCCGGATGGCGACCCCCCGGACGGGGTGGGCGGGCGCCCTCCTCATCCGCGCTGGGCATGCCAGCTGCAGCGGTCAAGCGGGCGATGTCGCGCTCGTCAAGCTCGATCCACGCTCCGCGCTTGAGGCCGCGCGGCAGCATCATCGCGCCGTATCGGATGCGGATCAGCCGGCTGACCGCGTGGCCCACGGCTTCAAACATGCGCCGCACCTCGCGGTTGCGGCCTTCACCGATCGTCACGCGGTACCAGCAGTTGGCACCCTCGCCCCCACCGTCTTCGATGGAAGCGAACTGCGCCATCCCGTCGTCCAGCCGCACGCCGTCGAGCAGGCGGGCCTTTTCGTCGTTCGAGAGCGCACCAAGCACGCGCACCGCGTATTCGCGCTGCAGCCCGAAGCGTGGGTGCATCAGGCGGTTGGCCAGTTCACCCGAACTGGTGAGCAGCAACAGGCCTTCTGTGTTCAGGTCCAGCCGACCCACCGACTGCCACTTGCCCTGCATCAGCTTGGGCAAACGGCGAAACACCGTGGGGCGGTTTTGCGGGTCGTCGTGCGACACCACTTCGCCCGCGGGCTTGTGGTAGGCCAGCACGCGGGGCGGCGGCGGCGTCATGCGAACGCGCACCGGCTTGCCGTTGACCTTGATCACATCGCCGAACTGGATGCGCTGGCCAATATGGGCCGGCTCGCCATTGACCGAGATACGGCCTTCCAGGATCAACTGCTCCATCTCCAGCCGCGAGCCCATGCCGGCCTGTGCCAGCACCTTGTGCAGTTTGGGCGATTCGGCCTGCGGCGCCAGCACGCGCTTTGTCGGCAGCGGCAGGTCCTGCTCCTGCTCGGCATCGAACGCACCGCTGACAACGTCGTCGAAACGCAGCACCTCGGGCGTGGGCTCCGGGTGGGGTTGCGCTCGCGCAGGCTGAACGGCAGGCACCTCGGCGGTGGAGTCGAGTTCAGTCGGGTTTGGGGGGGTTTGATCCGGGGTCATGGTCTTCCTGGGTGGACGGTTCCAACAACTGCGGGTCGGAGGGCGGGGAAATCGGGTCGGCGGCCAGGGGGTTGGCCACCACAAACAGGTCTGATTCGGGCGCGTCGACTTCGGCAGTATCGGAAGGCAAGCTGTTGGCCAAAGATTCAAAATCCAGCCGGTCCAGCGCGGACTCCTGCACCTCGCTGCCATCGAGCGGCGGCAACTGGTCCAGCGACGCCAGACCCAGATCGTCCAGAAACTGGCGCGTGGTGGCGAACAGGGCTGGACGGCCCACGGTTTCGCGGTGGCCAATGACTTCTATCCAGCCACGGTCTTCGAGCTGTTTGATGATCAGCGAATTGATCGTGACACCGCGGATGTCTTCCATGTCGCCACGCGTCACCGGCTGGCGGTAAGCAATGATGGCCAGCGTTTCCATGGCGGCGCGGCTGTAGCGCGGCGGTTTCTCGGGATGCAGGCGGTCCAGGTAGGGCCGCAGCTCGGGCCTGCTCTGGAAGCGCCAGCCGGTGGCCACCTGCACCAGCTCCACGCCGCGCCCGGTCCATTCGAGCTGCAGGTCGGCCAGCAGGATCTTGAGCGTGTCGGCCGACACTTCCATGTCGAACAGCGTTCCAAGTTCGCGCACCGACAGCGGCTGGGGCGCGCAGATCAATGCGGTCTCGAGGACACGCCTGGCATCCGTGGTGTTCATGGTGTCTGTCAGTCAAAAACCGGTGGGAGGCCGGGACGGTGCGAAAGGCGAACGGTGCAGCTGTCTTGCAGGCCATGCGGCTTGCGGGCGCGACCGAGGGGTCTGGGCGAATCGGTTGAAGCCTGCACCACCCGGGCACGGGCATTCGGTCAGGCATGGAAATCGGGCGGCTGGGCGAAGGTCGGGGTCGGGGTTGTCGCGCTGTCCATCCGCGTCGGAGGGTGCGTCACCGGGCCGCCGAGTTGCTGTCCCAGCTCCTCTCATTGTAATGGAGCCCGCTGGATTCGAGCGCCAACAGCATGTCGGCCGGTGGCTTCGAGCGAAACAACAAGGGCTGGCCGGTGACGGGATGCTTGAGTTCAAGGCGTGCGGCGTGCAGCGATTGGCGAGCCATGCCCCACAACACGCGCCCGCCGTACAGCGTGTCGCCGACCAGCGGATGCCCCAGCCAGGCCATGTGGACCCGGATCTGGTGGGTACGCCCGGTGTGCAGCTTGCAGGCCACCAGGCTGGCCTGGTCGCAGGTGTCAAGCAGGCGAAAGCTGGTTTGCGCGGTCTTGCTGCTGCCCCCCTCGACCCGCACCACCGCCATGCGCAAACGGTTGTGCACATCGCGGCCGATAGGCTGGTCCACATGCTGGTCTGCCATGCCTTTCCAGCGCCCGTGGGCCAGGGCCAGGTATTGCCGGCTCACCTCGCGCGCGGCGATGGCGCGCACCAGCGCTTCCACCGCCTGGCGGCTTTTGCCCACCAGCATGAGGCCCGAGGTGTCCTTGTCGAGCCGGTGGACGATGCCCGCGCGCGGCAGGCTGGCGGCGCTCGCGTGGTGGGCCAGCAGGCCGTTGAGCAGCGTGCCGGTCCAGTTGCCGGCGGCGGGATGCACGACCAGGCCGGCGGGCTTGTGGATCACGAGCAGGTCGGCGTCTTCGAACACCACGTCCAGGGTCATTGCCTGTGGTACGAACGCCTGGGCCTGTTGGGTGGGCCGCAGCTCCACCTGCAGTTGATCACCCGCTGCGATCCGGGCAGAGGCCTTGGTTTGTGGCCCGCTACGCACCTCCACGGCACCATCGGCCATGAGCTGCTGCAGGTAAGAGCGGGAGAACTCGGGGATCAACTGGGCCAGCGCGCGGTCGATGCGCCAGCCGTGCATGCCGATCGGCACTTCGCAAATGCGCTTTTCAACCTCCAGTGCCCATTCGTCGGCGCCCGTTGCCACGTCCTGGGCCGTGTCTGCTGGCAGACCAAGCGACTCACCCCCCGTCGATATACTTTGCGCTTTCAATCCGTCGTTCCGTTGTGAAGGTGAGTCCGTGATGTTGACGTTCAGATTATCGGCCCTGACCGCTGGTGCATTGGGCACAGCGCTGTTGCTGAGCGCGTGCGGCAGCACCAAGCCCAAAGACGAAACCGCGAACTGGAGTCCCAACCGCATCTACAGCGAAGCCACCGACGAACGCTCGGCCGGCAACTTCGAACGCTCGGTGACCTTGCTTGAAAAGCTTGAAGGCCGCGCCGCCGGTACCCCGCTGGCACAGCAGGCCCAGCTCGACAAAGCCTACACGCACTACAAGGCCAGCGAACCGGCCCAGGCGCTCGCCGCCATCGACCGTTTTCAGAAGCTCCACCCGGCCAGCCCGGCCATGGACTATGCGCTCTACCTCAAAGGTCTCGTGAACTTCAACGACAACCTGGGTCTGTTCGGCGCACTCGCAAGGCAAGACCTGTCAGAGCGCGACCAGAAAGCTGCCAAGGAGTCTTTCGAAGCGTTCCGCGAACTCAGCACCCGCTTTCCCGATTCACGCTATGCGCCCGACGCCCGGCTGCGCATGACCTACATCGTCAATTCGCTCGCGCAGTACGAGGTGCATGTGGCTCGCTACTACCTCAGCCGGGGCGCCCATGTGGCGGCGATCAACCGCGCCCAGACCGCGCTGAACGAGTACACCAACGCTCCCGCGTTGGAAGAAGCCTTGTTCATCATGGTGCAGTCGTACGACGCGCTGGGCATGACCCAGTTGCGCGACGACGCGCGCCGCGTGATGCAGACCAACTACCCGAAGAGCGAATACCTCAGCCAGGGCTTCAAGAGCAAGGACGAACCCTGGTGGAAGATCTGGTGAGCACCAGCCCGTCCAACGCTGCGCTCATGCCGGCCTCGTCCAACACGCGGCGCATGGGTGGCAGGCTGCCCAGCAACTGAAGTCCGTAACTGCGGGTGAGCAGGCGTCGGTCGCCGATCACCAGCACGCCGCGATCGGTCGCGGTTCGAATCAACCGGCCTGCGCCCTGCTTCAAGGCCATGGCGGCCTCGGGCAGGTAACCATCGGCAAAAGCCTTGAGACCCTTCGACTCCAGCCGTGCCGCACGCGCGGCCATCAAGGGATCCTCGGGCGATGTGAAGGGCAGTTTGTCGATGACGAGCAACTGAAGCGCATCTCCAGCCAGATCCACCCCTTCCCAGAACGACGCCGAGGCCACCAGGATGGCGCCGTGCTCCGTTGAAGCGGCGGCCCTGAACCGGGTCAGCAGCGCCGAGCGCGACAAGCGCCCTTGGGCCAGCACCATCACTGGCGCGCAACGGCCTTGCAACACTTCCTCGTTCAAGGCCTCGGCCATGCGGGACACGGCACGCAGCGTGGTGGTGAGCACCAGGGTGCGACCTCCGAGGCGAGTGGCCCACTGTGCCACCCGCGCCGCCAGCCGGGGCGTGTGAGCGGCGTCGGACGGCTCGGGCAGATCGTGGGGCACAAAAAGCGAGGCTTGCTCGCCGTGGTCGAACGGGCTGGTCACCCGCAAGGTGCGCAAAGTGGGGCGACCTGCCAGCCCGAGGCCACGTGTGAACCAGCTCAGTGCGTCGTCGTGGCCGAGCGTCGCAGAGGCAAAGATCCAGCTTCGGGGTGAAGCGCCCGCATCGGGCACCAGCCGACTGAAGCGGGCGGCGCTGTCCAGCGGCGCGCGCACCATGCGCCAGGCGCGCTCGGCGCCCCACTCCATCCAGCGCACGCTGGCCGCGTCCACCGGACTCGGACCTCCGGGTGCCAGATGACGCCAGGTGCTCTGCAGGGCCTTGATGCGCTCCAGCAGCCGTGCGAGCTCGGGCGCGCTCCGGGCCGTGGCCGACAAGGCCTCCAGTGCAGCCGTCAAAGCATGGTCAAGTCCAGAGACCGCCTGCAGCCAACCGCCCCGGTCCAGCCCATCGGGTGTGTCATCGGGCCATGCGCTGCGGCTCTGGGTGGCGGTCTCACGGGGCAGTGAGCCCAAGGCGCGGCACGCTTGATCGAGGTTGAGCGCCAGATGCGCCCAAGGCCGCAACCCACGCGCCCGGGCGCTGCCTTGTACGCCGATTTCGCGCGCAAGGTCGCGCACGTGGTCCGAATCGATGGACTGGGACAACAGCTGGACCCCGGTGTCGTTGAGCTGGTGCGCTTCATCCAGCACCACGACGCCGGTTTCAGGCAACCAGTCCACCGCTTCGGCTTCGCGGATGACCTGATCGGCAAAAAAAAGGTGGTGGTTGATCACCACCCAGTCGGCCTCACGGGCCTGGCGGCGGGCCAGGTTAACGTGACACGCTGCGGCCTGCGGGCACGTGGCGCCCACGCAGTTGTGGCGCGTGGACGTGATCAGGGGGCGCAGTGGCGATCGTTCGTCCAGCCCGTCCAGCTCGCCCACATCACCGCTGCGGGTGAGCCGCGCCCAGCGCTGCACCTGCTCCAGTCCAGCGGCCACCGCCGGTTCGCGTTGTGCAGATGAGCCGATGGCCCTCGCCAGTTCCAGTCGGTGCAGGCACAGATAGCTGGATCGCCCCTTGAGCAGCGCCGCGCGCACCGGCAGGCCCAGTGCGCGCGACACGGCCGGGATGTCACGCGTAAACAGCTGGTCCTGCAGCGCCTGCGTGGCAGTCGACAGCAGAGCGCGCTGTCCGCTCAGCAGCACCGGCACGAGGTAGGCAAAGGTCTTGCCCACACCGGTACCCGCTTCCACTGCCAGATGCTCGCCCGTCTGCAACGCATGCGCCACGGCCAGCGCCATGTCCAACTGGCCTGACCGGGGACGAAGACCGGAGCGGGACGCCGAAAGTGGGCCATCTGCAGCAAAGGCAGCTGCCACGCCCTGGACCAGATCAACCACGCCAGCGGCGTGCAAAGGCGCACGGGCGGTGGGGTACCGTGGGGGCATTACTGGATACCATTGCGTGCAACGAACGGCACCCGAACAACGATTGATTCATATGTCCAAAGGCTAC
>JANPKR010000509.1:0-19061 GCA_031426175.1 Hydrogenophaga sp.
CGGTCGTTGGAGCGGGACGCTGGGCGGGTGGGGGGCTTTCGGGTACCCTGAGAGTGGCCCGATAGAATTTGCCCCAGATTTTAAGGGGTCGCCCTCGCGGCCTCATCGACCCTCGCGCTCCATGCCACTGACTTCCAACCAGATCCGCGCCTTGCTCTGGGCCCTGATCGCTGTGGTGAGCGCTTTGCTGCTCTCCCTGCTGGCACCGGTGCTCATGCCTTTTTTGCTGGCCGCCGTGCTGGCGTACGCGCTGCACCCGCTGGTGGAGCGGCTGCACGCCCGGCGCGTGCCGCGCTGGTTGGGTGCCGGCCTGGCCATCGCGCTGCTCATGCTGGTGCTGCTGGCCGTGATGCTGCTGATCGTGCCGGTGATCACCAAGCAGGTGCCGCTGCTGCGCGATCAGGTGCCGCTGCTGCTGGTTCGCCTGAACGATGCGCTGCTGCCGCTGGCCACCCGCTTCGGTGTCAATCTGCAGGTGGACGTGACCCAGGTGCGGGAATGGCTGCGCACCCTCATCACCGGCAACGAGAGCGAGCTCATCAATGGTCTGCTGTCGTCGCTGCGCATTGGCGGCAGTGCGCTGGCTGCGGTGGTCGGCAACCTGTTCCTCATGCCGATCGTGGCGTATTACCTCTTGCTGGACTGGACCAACCTGGTCACACGCGCCAAGGGCCTGATTCCACCGCGTTGGCGCGAAAGTGTGCAGAGTTTCCTGAACGAGACCGACGAGGTGCTGGGCCAGTACCTGCGCGGGCAGTTGCTGGTGATGGCGGTGCTGGCGGTGCTCTATACCGTGGCGCTGGCGCTCGTGGGCCTTGACCTGGCATTGCCGATCGGCGTGTTCACCGGTCTGGCGGTGTTTGTGCCCTACCTGGGTTTTGGCCTCGGCCTGGTGATGGCGCTGTTTGCCGCACTCCTGCAGTTCCAGACCGTGCTGGGCGTGGCCCTGGTGGGCGGTGTGTACTTGCTGGGTCAACTGATCGAGAGCCTCTACCTCACGCCGCGCCTGCTCGGTGAGCGCATCGGCCTGCACCCCATTGCCG
The DNA here is from genome assembly GCA_031426175.1 of Hydrogenophaga sp. GTDB lineage: Bacteria > Pseudomonadota > Gammaproteobacteria > Burkholderiales > Burkholderiaceae_C > Hydrogenophaga. Next base: position 1,044 of record JANPKR010000509.1, read on the forward strand.
TCATCTTTGCGTTGCTGGCCTTTGGTCATCTGTTCGGTTTCGTGGGTGTGCTGATTGCCCTGCCGGCGAGTGCCGTGCTGCTGGTGGCCATCCGCCGCGCCAAGCGCGGCTATCTGGCCAGCCAGATGTACCTGGGCGATGTACCCCGCGCCAACAACGGGACGATCGAGCCATGAGCAACGGGCCAATGAAACAGATGGCGCTGGACATTGGACTTGCGCCTGTACCCACCTTGTCCAACTTCGTGCCTGCCGGTAACGAAGCCGCGCTGGAGCACATCAGGCTCTGGACCCACAACCCCGTGCGCTCGCCGGTGCCCACGTTTGTGTGGGGCGAGAGCGGCAGTGGCAAGACGCACCTGTTGCGCGCGGTGCGCGAGAGCCTTCGAGAACACGGCAACCGGGTGGGCTGGATCGACGTGGACACGTTGGACCCGCCCGAGTTCGACGAACATTGGGACGCGGTGCTGCTCGACGACTGCCACCTCTACACCGCCACACAGCAGGCGGCGGCCTTCAACTGGTTTGTGAACGCGCAGAACCCGGCGCACGGCCCTGCGCGCTGGGTGCTGGCCGCGGCCAACTGCCCCCCGGCCGATCTGCGCCTGCGCGAAGACCTGCGCACCCGCCTGGGCTGGGGCCATGTCTTCCAGCTGCACGCACTGGGCGAAACCGAACGCCGGGGCGTGCTGCGGCGCGCTGCCGACGACCGTGGGGTCTTCCTCAGCGACGAGGTGATGGACTTCATGCTGCGGCGCTTCACGCGCGACCTCTCCAGCCTCATGCTGTTGCTGGACCAGCTCGACGCCTATGCCCTGCGCACCCAGCGCGCCATCACCATCCCCCTGATCAAATCCATGCTGGAAGACGAATGAGACTGGCGCTTTTTGACCTCGACCACACCCTGATCCCGTTCGATTCCGACTACGCCTGGGGCGAATTCACCGTGGCGCTGGGCTGGCGCGATGGCGACAGCTTCTCCAAGGCCAACGACGGCTTCTATGCCGACTACAAGGCCGGCACGCTGGACATCCACCGCTATGTGCGCTTTGCCATCGAGGCGGTGCGCGAGCGTGGCCTGAAAACCGCGCGCGAGGCCCACGCGCGCTTCATGGCCGAGGTGGTGCTGCCCTCGCTCAAGGACACTGCGCTCTCGCTGGTGCGTGCCCACCAGGCCGCGGGCGACACGGTCGTTATCGTCACTGCAACCAACGAGTTTGTCACCCGTCCGATCGCGAAAGCCTTCGGTGTGGACGAGCTGATTGCCATTGATCTCGCCACCGATGAACACGGCGAGCCCACCGGCGACATCCGGGGCACGCCGTCGTTTCGCGAGGGCAAGGTCGCCCGTGTGGAACAATGGCTGGCTGCGCGTGGCCTCCAATGGGCCGGCGTGCAGCACAGCACCTTCTACAGCGACTCCATGAACGACATGCCGCTGCTGGAAAAAGTGCACGAGCCCGTGGCCACCAATCCGGACGCCCGGCTCCAAGCCATTGCCCTGGAGCGGGGCTGGCGCATATTGAACCTATTCGAATGATCAAGAAATTCATTGACAGGCTGCTCGGCAAATCGCCGGCGGCTCCCGCGCGCCGCGCCAGCCCGTTCGGCAAACGCGAAGACGTGCCGGTCTCGGTGCACGGCATCGACATCAAGCTGGTGGACCAGCGCGCACTCGACGTGGTGCACACCCTCAAGCAGGCGGGCTTTGACGCCTACATCGTGGGTGGCGCGGTGCGCGATCTGCTGCTGGGCCTGCGGCCGAAAGACTTCGACGTCGCCACCAGCGCCACGCCCGAACAGGTCAAGGGCCTGTTCCGCCGTGCTTTCATCATCGGCCGGCGCTTTCGCATCGTGCACGTGATCTACGGCCGCGGCCGCGAGCACGAAATGATCGAGGTCTCGACCTTCCGCGCTTACCTTGACAGCGCCGACGCCGAACAGGTGGCGGGCAACGAGCGCACCAGCAAGGGCGAACTCGCCGGCATGAAACACGCGGTGGACGCCAGCGGCCGTGTGCTGCGCGACAACGTGTGGGGCCCGATCGAGCACGACGCCGCGCGCCGCGACTTCAGCATCAACGCGATGTATTACGACCCCGAGTCGCAGACCGTGGTCGATTTCCACCACGGCATCCGGGACGCAAAAAAGAAGACGCTGCGCATGATCGGCGACGCCGCCACGCGGTACCGCGAAGACCCGGTGCGCATCATCCGTGCCGTGCGTTTTGCGGCCAAGCTCAGTGGCCTCGGGTTCACGTTCGATGCCAAGACGCTGGAGCCACTGGCGTCCTCGCGCAAGCTGCTGCTCGACGTTCCGCAAAGCCGCCTGTTCGACGAAATGCTCAAGCTGCTGCAGACCGGCCACGCGCTGGCCAGCGTGGCGCAGCTCAAGGCCGTGGGGCTGGACACCGGCATCTACCCGCTCCTCGATGTGGTGGTCCAGCGCGCCGACGACGAGTTTGTGAAGCTCGCGCTGCAAGACACCGACCGCCGCGTGGGCGAAGGCAAGCCGGTGGCGCCCAGCTTCTTGTTGGCCTGCGTGTTGTGGGCCGACGTGCGCAAGGGCTGGAGCCAGCGCCTGAACGCCCGCCCGGGCCAGCGCCCACCACCGCCGTTTGCCGCTCTGCAAGACGCGGTGGACGAAGCGTTTGATGCGCGCATCGGCGATGTGTCGGGCCGCGGCAAGCTCGGTGCCGACATGCGCGAAATCTGGATGATGCAGCCCCGGTTTGACAAACGCGTGGGCACCTCGCCATTCAGCCTCGTGGACCAGGCGCGCTTTCGTGCCGGATTCGATTTCCTGCGCCTGCGCGCGCAGGTGGGCGAAGTTGAAGAGGAGTTGGCCCACTGGTGGGAAACCTTCAGCATGGCCAGCGACGACATGCGCGAAGACATGGTGGACGCGCAGCGCCGCGACAACCTGGCCAAACCCGGCGCCGGCAAGGCACGGCGCGTGAAACGGAGCGACGACGACCACCCGGCAAACACTGGCCCGTCGAACGAAGCGCTCGCACCCGATCCACGGTTCCGCGCTGCTGATGCCGGTGGAGGCGAGCAGGACGACGAAGACGCTGGCGGGTCCGATGACGGCGCCGAGTCCACCGTACCCACCGACGGCTCGGCCCCGGCCAAAAAGCGCCGCCGTCGCCGCCGCAAGCCCGGCGGTTCCGCCCCAAGTGGCGAGCCGGAACCGGTTTGAACGCCTTGGCCGTGGACCGTGCTGAGGTCACGGCCTTTGTCGCACTGGGTGCCAACCTCGGCGACGCCGCGCAGGCCCTGCGCGATGCCCTGACGGCTTTGGGTGACACGCCGCGCGTCCGTCTTGTGCGGGCCTCCAGCCTCTACCGGACTGCACCGATCCAGTCCTCCGGCCCCGATTACGTCAACGCAGTGGCAGAGGTCTCGACCTCCCTCAATGCCATGGCCTTGCTCGACGCCCTGCAGGCCATCGAACAACAGGCCGGCCGCGAACGCCCCTACCGCAATGCGCCGCGCACGCTCGATATGGACCTGTTGCTGTTTGGTGGCGCGCGCATCGAGTCACCGCGCTTGACGGTGCCGCACCCGCGCATGTGGGCACGGGCATTTGTGCTGGTTCCGTTTCGCGAAATTGCGCCGGGGCTGGTGTCGGAAGCTGCCCTGGGTGCAGTGGACGGGCAGCAGACTGCCCTGTTTGAGCCGAACCGATGAGCCGCTTCAGGGCGGCGCATCGAGCGCGCGTGCGGCGCCCTGCAACGCTGGCGGATGCTCCGAGGTGATGACCCAGACCGGGATGTTCCCCAAGTACTGCTTGAATCGGCCGTTGGCCTCGAAACGCTGGCGAAAGGGCGACGTGTCGAACCAGGAGCCCAGCCTTCGTACGATGCCGCCACCCACGTACACACCGCCGTGCGCACCCAGCTTGAGTGCCAGATTGCCCGCCACCGTTCCCGGCACCGCGCAAAACATGGTGAGAGCTTCCGCCGCTTGGGGACGGTGGGCCTTCAACGTGGCCTTGGCCACACTGGCGGCGTTGCGAATGGAGCCTGTGGCAACACCATCGGCCTGGCACAGCAGCGCGAAGCTGTCGAACATGCCCTGACCGCAGACCAGGCGCTCGGCCGGGGCATGGCCGTAGCGCAGGGCCAGTCCATCCATCGCTGGCGCTCCCCCGCCGTGATGGCTGGTAGCGTCACATGTCCCCCTTTCCCGGCAGGGGCACCCAATCGGCTTCGCCCACTGGGATCAGACGCGGTACGCCCGGGCCCGTGTCAGAACCCACCAGCGCCATGGGCGCGCGCGGCACTGGCGCGATACCGCCCACGTGGCGCAACCCGCAAGCTGGCAGGTCGGGTAGGGCCACCGCGAGCGCCGTGAAGTTGTTGAGCAGGCGAAGCGTGTGCAGGCCGAACTCGGCCTTGACCTCTTCTTGTGAAAACGACCAGTCCGCATGGGTCACGTACACCTGATCCCCGGTGATTGGGTTGGCAATGGCAACGGCCACTTCACCTGGGACGGATCGACCAATGCTCTGTGCGTAGCTGTGTATGGCGTCTCGCAGACGCGGAAAGTCAGCAGCCTGCAAGGCTTGCATGTCGAGCAACGGTGTGCCGGGATCCGCCGCGAGGCCATATCGGCGTCGCGGCGGACTTCAGCGGTTTCGGTCAACGGTTCACTGGAACTTGATGGGTCCGATGTTCAGGCCGTTGCCATACGCATTGCCTGGCTGATCGTTGACATACTGGATGTTCGTTCCCTCCAGCAGGATGTTGAACTGCGAAATGCTCTGAAGCACCTGCGCAATCGTCTGGCCGTTGCACGAGAACTTCATGGTGAAGCTGTTCAGAGGCAAGGTGTACTCCGAGGCCGCACCCTGGGTGATCGTGTTGAAAGTCCTCGATATTTCCGACGCGCCGGAATTTGAGCCACAGCCAGGCACGGGCGGCCCCTGTAGAACCACGGTCAGCGCAGGGAATGTCCCCGCTCGGAACAGTTGATCTGGACCCCAAACGCGGAGCTTCAGATTGGTGTAGGCCGACACATTCACCGTACCGTTGTTCGGTGCCTTGACGAAGGCACCCAGGTAGGCGTCGGTGATCGCCGTTCCAGTCAGACCCTTGCCGTAGTAGAAGTTGTGCACGCCAAGGGGATCCTGGGCCGCGCCAGCCACACCGGCGTAGTCATAGCTCTGCGCCGCGGTCAGGCGTGGATCGAAGAAGAACCCGAAGTCACCGCCGCTCGATGTCTTTGCGTTGGCGGTGAACAAGTCGCCGGTGTAGTCCAGGGCGAAATCGCCGGTGAAGCCACCACCACCGCCGCTACCACCACCACCCGCAGCGTCGAGCAGTTTGAAGTCGTCGAAAAAGTAGGACTTCCCCGGAGGTGCGTCGACCGTGCCCAGGTTGGGCAGCAGCACGAACTTTGTGTAGGTAGCTGTGCCGCCGCTGGCAAAAGTCCAGGTCAGTGTTTGCCAACCCTGCACGACGGTTTCGTTGGCCTGCACTTCTCCAGTGTTGATGGAGGGGCTCGAGCCTTCGAGCTTGATGACCATCGGAATACCCGCCGTGGGCGAATACACGCGCGCCGAGATCGTTTTGCGGTTGCTCGTCAGTGGAAGAGGCGTCTCAAGGATCGCCAGCGCATAGGGTTGACCGCCAGAGCGTAGAACCTCGTAGGCGCTGCCGGTGGAGCCACTGCCTGCCGGTGGGGCTGCATTCACGCCGCTGCCATCGCCACCTTCACCACCGAAGGCATTGCTCGGCAGGAGGTCATCGAAGTTCAGCAGAACCGTTCCGGTGGTCGGCGGTGGTGGTGGCGGAGCTGGTGGCGGAGGAGGTGGGGGTGCCGCCACGGCCACTGCGTACTTCAGGTCATCGAAGTAGAAGTTGGTATCGGCTGTCAGCGGCACGATGGCGCCAGGGATGCTGAACGCCGGGAAGATGGACGCGGTGTTGTAAATCACGGAAGACGAAAAAACACCCGTGGAAAGGCTGGAGAAATCGAAGGTGAGCGTCTCCCAGGCGTTCTGCACGGTGGTGACCGTCTCGGCCGCAATGTTCTGCCCTGGGTCGATGCCATTTTCCAGCTTGAGCGTGATTTTGGTGCCGACGGGTGCACCTGAGTAGCTGCGCACCGTGACGATCTTGCTGCTGTTGAGACCAACGGGGTCGATGGTCAGCACCGAGCGGACAGCGGGATCGGGGTTCACGGTGCCCATCGTGTACACGGTCGCGCCAGCCCAGGGTTGACCGCTTGGGCCCTTGACCAACCTGAGCACCTTGTTCGAGGCGCCTGCAACGGGATCATTCGCCACGCTCGTAGAGATCAGACCCTCGAACCCCAGCGCGGCCACGGTGGACTCGCTGAAGCTGATGCATTGTTGTGTGGTTGTTGCACAGCTCGTGGACACCGGCGCATCCGCCAGGGTGACCTCGTCGATCCAGTAAGTTTGTGCACCGCTGCCGGCCACATTGGTATCGGCAGAGAAGACCACTGTGCTGTAGCTGTTGGCCGGGGCGACATCGCTCAGCACCCAGGTCAGTGTCTGCCAGGTGTTGGCTGCACTGGTGGTCGCGGCGACTTCGGTGGCCACACCGCCTGCAGCCTCCACTTTGAGGTAGATCACAGCGTTGGCACGCGTCGAGTACACCCTGGCCGTGACGGTTTTGCGGTTCGCTGCAAAGGGAATGGGACTCGCGACGTTGAAGAACGTGCCGCCGAAGTTTTGCGTACCACTGCGGTCCAGCTTCAAGGCGGCGCCGGTGCCACCAGCCGGTGGTGTCGCGATGCTGGGGGCCGCGTCTCCGAACGCGCCGAGGTTGGGTAGCACGGTCTCGTCGAAAGAGACGATCAGCGTGCCTGTACCAGGGGGGGGTGGTGGCGGCGGGGGCGCCACACCACCACCGACCGTGCTGGCGATGTCTGCCGCCAACGTCGTGATCGTGCTGCCTGGAGCTGCTGCCAGTGCTCCCTTGTTCTGCAACGCGAAGTCGGCAATACGTGTGTCGCTTTGTGCGGTTGTGGTCGTGCCGACGATCTGCGAATTGGTGGACTGCAGGATTCGGTCGGTCTGCACCTTGAGTGCACCTGCGATCACTTGCGCCAGGCTTGCCGGGTTCACACCAGCCAGGCCGGCCCGAATGCCAGCGCTCAGAGCGGTCGAAGTCGCAACACGCGTTGCTGCTGCGTTCACGAGTGCTGTCAGGCGCGCCACGTCGATGGCGTTGCCGGTCAGTAGCGCAGGGTTGGCGCGCAGCTCGGCGGCCATGGCGGCGGCAACTTCTGAATAGATCGTGGGAAGTGCAACACTTGCGCTGGCACCTGCGACGTTGGCCAGCGTCTCGGCGGTCTTCTGAAGAATCTGCTGCATGGCCAATGTTTTTCGGTACAGATCTGCTCTCTGGTATTCGCCGGCAACCTGGCGCGCTGGGTCGAGCGATGTCACATCGGTCCCCGCAGGCAGACCCAGTGCTGTGTTGATTTGATCCAAGGGCAAGCCGTTGGACAGCAGTGTGGTCAGCGGGGTGATCATGGTCGAGCCTGGGGGTGCCTTCAGCTTGCCCCGGAAGGGCAAGTTCGTGTCCATGCTGGTGCCACCAGTGGCCACGAGCCCCGACGCGCAGGCCCGGTCGAACCTGAAGAACCCACTTGTATCGGTTGTGGTCGACGCTTCACCAGCGTCGGACTCGGCGTTGGCGTTCGCATCGCAAAGAATCGTCGCGCCGCTGAGGTAACCATCCACGGCAAAACCGCTGGACCCGGCAATGGAAGGCGGGGCGGAGCTGCCCCCGCCCCCACAAGCTGCAACCAGCAAGGACACTGCAAGCGCGCTTGCAGAGAGTGAAAAGTGAGCGGTGAGTTGACGCATTTGGTTTGTCTCCGGACTGGTTATTTCGAGCTGGTTGCCAAAAGGGCGCAATTTTGAAAGCGCTTTCATGAATGGTAAATAATTCGACTTCAGGCGGCAAGGTGCAGGGGCTCGGTGAATACCCTATGCCTCTGGAGGAAGGTGTGAAATCTGCGCGTTCAGGACCAGTGAGCGCATGGAGAAAAGCAGGCGCTGCCTGCGCCCGCTCGACGCACGGCTCTGCAGCGTGCTCAGCGCTGATAGACCCGCACGTACTCCACTTCCATGACCGCGGGCAGCGCGCTGTTGTCCACCGATCCGCCCAGGTCGCCGCCGATGGCGAGATTCAGAATCATGAATTGCGGCGCATCGAACGGCCACTGGGCCCGGTCACCATTCTTCGGATTGCGGAAATCGAAGTAGTTTGTGCCGTTGACTCCGATGGTGATTCCGTCAGCGTCCCACGTCATCTGGTAGTTGTTGAAATCGGTGCAGGCATTCGGCAGCGGTGTCGAGGCGCCGCGGGCCACGCCGAGTGTGCCGCCGCTCCAGTTGTATGCCCGGGTGTGCAAGGTGCCCAGCACTTCCCGCTTGTCCAGCGCCGACGTTCCCCGCTGCTCCATGATGTCGATCTCGCCGTCGTCTGGCCACTGGCCTCCAGTGCCCAGCATCCAGATCGCAGGCCAAGTTCCCAGGCCGCAGGGCAGCTTGGCCCGCACTTCGTAGTACCCATAGGTCCAGCTCGCCAGTCCCCGGGTGATCAGTCGGGCCGATGTGTAGTTCTGACCGCCGAAATCCGGCGCGCTGCTCAGGCGTTCCTGCCGGGCAGTGATCACCAGTTTGCCGTTCTCGACGCGGGCGTTTTCGGGTCGCCTGTTGGCGTAGTACTGCAGTTCGTTGTTGTACCAACCGTCGCGGTTGCGCTCGGTGTCGTGCGTCCACTTGTTTGTATCGGGCAAGCCGGGCGTTTCAAATTCGTCGCTCCACACCAGCCGCATGCCCGCCGGGCCTGCGGGCAGGGCAGGGCCGCTCACGCTGCCACCAGCTGGCGTGGGCGGTGGCGTCAGCAGGCCGCTGTTGCCTGCAACCGTTGTTTCGGAATCTCCACCTCCGCATGCCATCAATCCAGCAGCCAACCAGGTGATGTGCAACTTCATCGCAGCATGCCCAAGGTGCGCGGCATCACCTTTATCGTCTTGCCGTCGCTGAACTTCACGTCGATCGGCGCGTTGCTCGCGTTGTAGGCCAGGTGGGTGGTGCTGCCGTCAGGCCGTTTGAAAACGCTGTAGAGCGGTGTGTCGGCGGTCACGCCGAAGTCGGGCAGCCCCATGGACTGCAGGCTCAACATCCAGTGCAGCGCATGGGTGCGGCTGTCACCGAGCTCAACCGAGCCCCAGCGATCCCAAGTCTTCAGGGCCTTCCCGGGATCGGCCAGTGCCTGGTACTTCGCAAAGACGTCTTGCCACACGTCGGCCGGTGGAGCGTTGCTTGGCTTCTTGCCAAATTCCGCATACAGCGCCATTTCAGGGACGAGTGCGTCGAGGTTTTTCTGAACGTAGGCCGGGTAGCGACCCAGGTATAGAGAACTGGTAATGATCGGCAACAGGTTGATGCCCTTGATCTGACGCGGTTCGTCGGTCCACCAGGTGTTGTGCGCGTACTTGCCACCGAACACCATGCTGGTTTCGACGTTCTTGTATTCGGGGGGGAACACCAGCCCATGCACGTCGAACCAGTAGTGGTCGATCGCCTGGACCTCGCTCGTGTAGAGATAAATGCCCAGGTCCCGCGTGGCCTTGTCACCGGTAACCTCACCCCACAAGATCAGGCCTGCCCAGGCATTGATGGCCTCGGACGAAGACTCCTGGTTGTTGCCGAACTCACCCAGGCCGATGCCCGATGCCCAGGAGTGGCCTTCGTATGGGTCGAAGTTGCGCAAGAAGGGAAAGGCCTTGTCGCCCCGCTTGGAGTGCGCGATGTCGGCCACCAGTTTGTCCACCATGCCGCCCCAACGGTCCTTGGCTGCCCATGCCGGATCGCGCAGCGCGATCTCTGCAACTGCTCGGATCCAGTAGCCGTAGTGGAAGTGATGGTCATTCATCTGCTCGATGGAAAAATACTCCTCCGGATGCGCCACCATCGTGCCCAGCTTCTCGTCGTACTGGAAATAGGTCTTGCTGTCTTTGCCGGAGAACCACTGTTCGATGCGCCCCTTCACCAGTTCGAGCAATCGGTCGCGTTCCTGCAGGTCGCCTTGCTGCTCGACCACATCCATCAGCTTGATGGTGCGAAGCAAACCCTTGCCCTGCCAGTAAGGGCCATTGCCTTCCCGCAGCATCATGCGGCGCGCATTGCGCACGTCACTGGGCAGTACGTCTTTGAGATCGGGACTGCCGGGTGTGGGCGTCACCGCGGGCCAGAAAGGCACCCATCCCACGTAACGCTGCACCAGCTTGAACTCCGCCGCAGGCAAGGTGCGGATGTTGCCTCGCACCGTGTCGAACCCTGCGCCCAGTCGATCGGCAACCTGTGCGTTCTGGTACCAGTGATGGGGATACAGGCCCAGCAGCGGAACGGCGTTTGTGCCTTCCATGGCCCGTGTAGTGGCGGTGAAGGTGGTCTCGACCTCGCTGCTGGCTGGCTTGTATCTCCATTCGACCCGGGTGTCCTCAACGAAGGCATAAGCGTGCGCCGCAAACTGGGCCAGGGTTTCCGGCTTGCCGTCGGGCAACGCTGCCGTGGAGAAGTAACCTTTGCCTGCAGGCAGCCGGCCCACGAAAGCTGCCGCGCCTTGCGCTTCCCATTGCACACCCTGGGGGCCAAAGACCACGTGGCGCTTCCCCTTGACGTTGAGTACCAGCAAGCGGGGATCCGCTGCGCTGTCGATGCGGGTCGCCGATGCCGGCACCTGCACGCGCACATCCCCGCGGTTCAGCCGGAAATAGACATAGGGACTTCCGTGGCTCACGGTGGCCACCAGTGCATCGTCGCCGGTAGCCATGGCAATGTCGATGGACCAGTCGCTGGCCTTGGCCAGTTTGGCCGCTCCATGGGCAAACGCCGTTGGCGTGAATACGAGCGGGTCGCGGTGCGGGTAGTGGATTTCCACATCACGCCGAACGGTGGGGAGCACCTCCTTGGAGGGCAGGGCCACTTCAAAGCCTGTGGCCGCAGCCTTCACCGTCAGCGGCTGGGCAAAGATCACTTCAGGCGTGGCGTCAAAAATCAACGTCGAATACCACTGGTTCGTCTGAGCCGCGGTTTTGAGCATCTCTGGCGTGCGAAACGGCGCTTGCGGCGGTGCGCGTTCGCCCGATTTCGGCGCAAGCAGATAACTCGCTTCGCCCACCTTGACGGTTTGCGCAGATGCGGCGCTGACCATCCCTGCTGCCAGGACCACACACAGTTGCTGCAATAGCTTCATGACTTGCTCCGCCGGATGATCGATGCCGAAAAGGTCATGATATTGAAAGCGCTTTCAGATGGGGCTATGGTTTTCACTTAGTTCACCACTGAATGTCCTTCTCCCCCACTGGAACATGGGATTCCTGCCGGTGCAGCCCTGCGCTAGGGGTAAATACCGGTGCCGCTGCTGCAGTGGATAAATATCATGGTGAAAGCGCTTTCATAATTCAAGAGACAACCATCGCCATGAGCCAAGATCCCACCTCGCCCGCCTCGCGACCCGGATACCGAAGCAGCACCACGCGGCAACGGGTTGGACGACTGCAGGCCGCCAGCGCGATCCTTGCATTCGGATTTTCATTGCCTGCCCAAGCGATCGACTTCGGACCGAACGGCATGTTCAGCCTCAACGGCTTTGGCGAAGCCACGGCCACGGTCGGGAACAATCAGTGCCCTCCCGAAGGCTGCCAGCTCAGCCCCGAAACCGATCGCCAGCGGATCTGGGCGGACGCGGTTGTGCCTGGGCGCAAGCTCTCAACCGACGTCACTGGTTTCACGCAGTTCCAGCTCTGGTTCGGCGTGAAGCACAACCTGGGCGGTGGCTTTGGACTCAAGGGAACGCTCAGCCAGAACTGGCGAGACGGAAGCATCGACACCCCCGGCTTCGTTCGGGAGCGCAACATCGCTCTCAGCCACGAAGACTACGGCACGTTGATGGTGGGTGAAACAGTCTCTCGCACCTGGCAGTTCGCCGATTTCCCGTTCGGCTCCAACCTGGGCCTGTCCACCGCATGGGCAGGCACGGGCGCTGGTTACCGCAATCTGACCCGCGCGGTCCGCTACACCTCACGGGTGTTTGATGTGGCCGCCGGAGACCTTGTGCTGGAGGCAACCTACGATCGGGGTTCCGACGACTTCAAGGTTCACAAACCCTCCTTTTATGAACTGTGGGCGCACTATGGGAAGGGTGCCCTGTCGATCGACGCCATGTACCAGCGCTCGCGCAACGGCAGCCCGTCGGCGTTCGGTGCGGCGGGCTTCTATGCCCCCTTTTACGACCCTGCGGCCGAAGGCCGACTGGGCGCTTCAGGTCAGAGCGTTGCCCTGCTGCAAGCCATCTACCAATACAGCCCGACGATCGAGCTCTCGGGCGCCATTCGGCGCAACCAGTGGAGTGGCGCCTATGCCGTCGTTGCGCTCGACGGACCGCCTGTCCAGTTCAATTTCCCTTTCAACGTCGACTGGGGTGGCACGCTCAACGGAGTCCCCAATCCGGGCTATTCAGCCCGCTCGACGGATGTGGCGCTGGGTGCCCGCTACCGCATGCAGAAATGGACTTTTTCAACGGGCCTCGTCTATATCGGCAAAGCCAGCACCAGCAACCCCAGCGAGCGCGGCCAAAGCAACTCTGCGCTGGTGAACACCATTGGCGCGACCTACAACTACGGCAACGGTTGGGAAGCATCGGCGTTTGCCGGAATGATCCACTACCGCAAGAAGGGCCTGTCGCCTCTCGGCATGCCATCCAACGCCACCATCAATGCCATCGATTCGCGCGTGACCAAGGCCGGTAACTGGTTGGGTGTCGGTATCAAGTACAACTTCTGAGGCGAATTCCATGAGAGCCCTGTCAAAGACGTCACCCTTCAAACTTGCCCAGTCCTTGCCTTCTTTGCAGCGGGTACGCTCGGGCATTGCTGTACTTCTGACGGCAATGCTGAGTGCCTGCGGCGGCGGCGGCGAGATCACGGTGGACCCTCCGGCGAGCGCGGTGGCCGTCTCCAACCCGCGCGTCCTGCCGGCCGAGTACCTGGCGCGCCAGGCGGTGGCGTACGGGCCGTACCGCACCGCGACCAACGCTGCCGACCTCGTGAACGAGGTCATCCCGCCAGCGAACATCAGACAGGACCTGGAATTGCTGGTGGCGGGAAACTTTCGTCTGATCCGCATCTTCGACAGCAGCGACAAGGTTGCCAAACAGACGCTCGATGTCATCGTTGACAACAACATCGACATGAAGCTGCAGCTCGGCGCTTTCATGGGTGGCTTCAAGTTCGAGCCCAACCCCAACAAGGTCGAGGATATCAAGGCGGCCAACCTGCGAGAGCTCGACCGGGCCATTGCCCTGGCGAACAATCCGAAGTACCGCGACGTCATCCTCACGGTCAGCGTCGGCAACGAGAACATCGTGGATTTTTCGGCCGACCGGATTGATCCCGCCGATATGGCGGGCTACATCAAGTACGTTCGCGACCGGGTGAGTCAGCCGGTGACCACCGACGACAACTTCCAGGTGTTCACCAACCCGATTCCCAAGAGAGTGCTTGACCAGATCGATTTCGTCGCCATCCACGCCTACCCGGTCATCGACACCGAATTCCCCGGCAGTCCCCTCTACTGGGACTGGAAGCAGCTGGGGGTGCCGCCTGGTCCGGCGCGGGCTACCGCCATGATGGACGCCAGCATCATCGAACTGAAGAAGCAGTACCAGGCCTCGCGTCTTGCCCTGGACAGCGTGGGGCTCAGCAAAATGCCGATCGTCATCACGGAAACCGGCTGGAAAGCCCGCATCACGGGCGACCAGGCCTTCAGAGCCCACCCTGTGAACCAGAAGATGTACTTCCAACGCCTTGAGACATGGCGCCAGCAGAGCCGCGTGAGCGGCAACGGGCCTGTGAACATCTTCTATTTCGAGGCCTTTGACGAGCCCTGGAAGCTCAGTGATGACGGGTGGGGTCTGTTCAACAAAGACCGCAAGGCCCGCTACGTGATCCAGAACCTGTATCCGCAGAACATCTGGGAAAACGCCAGCCTGACAGACGCCGACGCGGTGTATTTCGTTCCGCCGACCATCAATCCCGATTTCGCCGGAAATGCATTCACCCTGTACTCCGACGCTGCAGGTGCTTCGCTGGTCGCTGGCTACAACCTTGACGCATTCGACGGCTTCACGGCGCCCCGGAACCTGGCCGACACCACCATCAGCGCCGCACCTGGCGACGGCACCGTGAGCATGCGCATCACGCCCACGCCCGCCGGTTACGGTTGGGGCTTGCTGTACAACCCCCAGACCGGTGGCACCACCCAAAACCTCTCCGCCTTCTCGGCCGTGGGTGTGTGGGTCAACACGACCTATCCGGGAAAAATTGAAATCGGCGTGTCCACACTGGATGCCGATGGCAACGGGCAGGAAGCCTTCGTCCAGATCGGCAACGGCGACTACGGTTACTGCAACACCGGGGCTTGGTGCCGGGTGTCGATACCGCTGCAGGCCTTCAAGGCGGCCAACCCCGCGCTCGACTTCCGCCTCGTCGTCAACCCCTTCTACATTGCGGACCGCTACAGCTTCACCGGCAAGGCGTCGGGGTCCAACATCCGCGTTCCGCTGAACATCGACGGCATCGCCTGGACCCGCTGAGCGATCGTTCAGACCCTGCCTTGGCGATGTGAGCCTTGGCAGGGCCAGCGGTTCGCGTTCCAACCACTTCATTGATGCGCTGCTTTCTCACAGCACAGGCCACGGGGCACCGGCTGACGTTGGCCGAGTTGCCGCCAGCAACCTCTGACATGGGGTCTGCAGCCTCGCTTTGGATCGATCCGGGCAAGCCGTTTCAGACCATGCTGGGTTTTGGCGGTGCGTTCACCGAGGCGGCGGCGCATACCTGGATGGCCCTGAGCCGACCGCAGCAGGACGCGGTGCTGCGGGCCTGTTTCGACCCTGAGATGGGTCACGGCTACAACCTGTGTCGCGTGCACATGAACAGCTGCGACTTTTCACTCGGCAACTATGCCCATGCCGACACGCCGGGCGACACGGCGCTGCAGGATTTTCGAATCGATCGCGACGAGCAGGCCCTGCTGCCGTTCCTGATCGCGGCACAACGCGTGGCGGGTTCACCGATCAAGTTGCTGGTCTCGCCCTGGAGCCCGCCGGCGTGGATGAAGACCAACCACCAGATGAACCATGGTGGCAGCCTGCTGCCCGAGTACCGTGACGCTTGGGCGCGTTGTTATGTGCGCTTCATCCAGGCGTATGCCGAACGCGGTGTCCCTGTGTGGGGCGTTTCGGTGCAGAACGAGCCTGCGGCCACGCAGCGATGGGACTCGTGTATCTACAGCGCCGAAGAAGAACGCGACTTCGTTCGGGATCATCTCGGGCCGCAGCTGCAGGCTGCCGGACTGGGGCATGTGAAGATCGTGATCTGGGACCACAACCGCGATCTCATGGTGGAGCGCGCTGGTACCGTTTACGCCGATTCAGAAGCCGCAAAGTACGTCTGGGGAACCGGTTTCCATTGGTATGGCGAAGACCATTTCGACCATGTCCAGTTGGTTCACGACGCGTGGCCAGACAAGCATCTGCTGTTCACCGAAGGCTGCCAGGAGGGTGGTACGCACGCAGGCTCATGGGCGCTGGGCGAGCTTTACGCGCGATCGATGATCAAAGACATCAACCGCTGGACGGTGGGCTGGATCGACTGGAACCTGCTGCTGGACCAGCATGGAGGCCCCAACCACGTGGGCAACTTTTGCAGCGCGCCGATGCTGGCCGACACTGCTCAGGACAGCTTTGAGTGCCAGAGCTCCTACTTCTACATCGGGCACTTCGCACGATTTGTAAAGCCGGGCGCTCGGCGCATCCTGTGTGCTGCGAACCGCGAAGCCCTGGAGGCCACGGCTTTCATCAACCCCGATGGAGGTGTGGTGGTGGTTGCCATGAACCGCACCGAGCGGTCTCTGGCCTTCAACCTGAACCTGGACCCCCGTGGCGCGTCAGTTGCCTTACCCGCTCGGTCTATCACCAGCTTGCTCCTGCCCTGACTCAGGTCTTGTACTTGAGGCGCTCGTCTTTGTCCCACAGACCCCATTGCGTGCCCAGTTCGCCTTCCTGGCGCAACTTCCATGGCTCGTCGAACGACGAGAAGTAGAACAGTTTGATGCCTTCCTGCCGAGCCCACTGCTGCACATCGACAAAGTAGCGCATGGCGTTTTCAGCCGATGGAACCGCTCCGGCCACAGCCTGTCCATTGCCCGGCCAACCGGTCTCGGTGACGATCACCCGCTTCTCGCCCCCCGCCGCCTGCACCAGTCCGACCATGCGGCGAAGGTAGGGCGCGGCCATGTTGATGTCGGTGCCCTCCCAGAACGGATAGCAGTTCGGCAGCAGCACGTCGCATGCTGAGGTGAGTGCCGGCCGCTCCAGGAACTGGTAATAGGCGTCAACGCAACCCACGGGTACGTCGTCCGGCAGGGCGGCCTTGACACGCTGGATGTACGCCAGCAGGTCGGCCTCGGTCAGTTCTCCGCGCAGCAGCACTTCGTTACCGACCACCGCAATGTTGACCAGACCCGCTTCAGCCAGCGTCAGCAGCCCGGCGATCTCGCGCTCGTTGCGGTCGCGGTCGGCACTGATCCAGGCGCCCACCATGGTCTTGAGCCCATGTTCGCGGGCCAACCGGGGAATCATCTCGTGCCCCTCGGTGCAGGCGAACGAACGCACCCATCGAGTGTTGGGTGCGATGAGCGCGACCCGCCGGCGCACCTGCGCCTCGGTCAGCTGGTCGCCTGCGCCCTGACCTTCGGTGTACGCGCTGAAGCACAGACCGTACACGCCGGTGCGCAGCTGTTCGGCATACATCGCGCTGATCTCGTCGGGTGTTTTATCGGCCAGTGGCGAGACCTGCATGGCTGGCAGGTGAAGTCCATGATCCTCCAGCCAAGGACGGGCGCCCGAGCCTTGGGATGAGGGCAGTGCACTGCGGCGCTTGCGTCGCTCCAGTTCGGCATTGACTTCGATGGCGCGAGCTTCGTCAAGGTCGTAGTCGCGCATGAACCACATTGCCAACAATGTGCCGACGATGGGCACGCCGGAGTAGAACAGCCGCAGACCATCAACTGCACCGTCGGGTTGCACCGCGGCGCCCGGGGTGAAAGCCACGAACGACATGATGGCCCCACTGAGCAAGCCGGCAACAGCAAAGCCCAGCTTCACCATCCACCAGTAAATGGCCCCGAAGATGCCCTCCCGCCGCTTGCCGGTGGCCAGTTCGTCCAGGTCGCAGACGTCAGCTGTCATCGACATCATCAGCGTGAACAGGCCCCCGATACCGAATGAGAAAAACGGCAAGGCATACATGAACATCCAGGGCTTGCCCGGAACCATCAGGAACCACAGCAGCACGTAGCCGATGAGGGAAATGCCTTGCGAGAGCATGAAGGCCATCTTCTTGCCCATCTTGCGCGACATCCAGGCCACGGTGGGAATGACCGCGAAGGTGGTCACCAACGCGCCGACGCTACCGAACAGGGTGGGCCAGATACCGGCCGCAGCCGTGTTGCCGTTGAACAGGTGGTAGACGACGATGAAGAAGGAGAAGGCCGCCACCGTGTTGAATGCGTTGAATATCAGGAAGGTGGCGAAGCACAGCTTGCGGAAGGGCACGCAGGCAAAGGCCTCCTTGAAGCCGCCCATCAACTCCTTAAAGCCCATGCCTACGTTGGCCAGTGTCAGCGGGATGAGGTGGGTATCGTCCTTGGTCGAGCGGCTGGGCAGGAACAAGGCTGGCACCATCGCCAGCAGCATGCACGCCACGCCTACCCAGACCGACAGCGTACGTGTGGCCGTGTCAGCGTTGGGGAACCACTTGGGGTCGTACATCACGACCCAAAACCACGGCGCGATGACCCAGGCCCACTGGCCGATCCACTGCGCCACGGCCATGATGCTGGTGCGCTCGTGGAAGTCGTCGCTCATCTCGTAGCCCATGGCCACGTAGGGGATGCTGAA
>JANPKR010000510.1:0-8948 GCA_031426175.1 Hydrogenophaga sp.
GCGCTGGCGATGCCGCTGAACACATTGCGCGTCTTGCCTTCGCCCACATCCAGCGTTAGGCGCAGCAACTTGGTCGAACCTTCCACCGCTTCGCAGTTGACGATCTGCGCGATGCGCAGGTCGATCTTGCTGAAGTCGTCGATGCTGATGGTGTCGGCGATCGGTTCACCGCCGGGCACCGTGGCAGGTACAGCGGGCGCTGGTGGTGGCTCGAACAGCGCTTCCAGCTGCTTCACGTCCACGCGCTGCATCAGGTGCTGGTAAACGTTGATGGTGTGGCCGGCGCCCAGCAGCCTGGATGCGTCGCTGAACTGCAGTGGCTGGATTTGCAGGAAAGCTTCCACGTTCGCAGCCAGAGCGGGCAGCACCGGCTTCAGGTAAAGCGTGAGCAGGCGGAAGGCTTCGATGCAGGCGGTGCACACGTCGTGCAGGCGAGTGTCCATGCCTTCTTTTTTGGCCAGCTCCCAGGGCTTGTTCTGGTCCACGTAGGCGTTCACTCGATCGGCCAGCAGCATCACCTCGCGCAGCGCCTTGCCGTATTCGCGCTCGGCGTACAGCGACGCGATCGAAGGCGCGGCGGTCTGCAGGTGGTCGATCAGGTTGTCGCCATCGGCCGAGACTTCGCCCAGCTTGCCCTCGAAGCGCTTGGCGATGAAGCCGGCCGCGCGCGAGGCGATGTTGATGTACTTGCCGATCAGGTCGCTGTTGACCCGGGCGAGGAAGTCGTCGGCGTTGAAGTCCACGTCTTCGTTGCGGCTGCTCAGTTTGGCGGCCAGGTAGTAGCGCAGCCACTCCGGGTTCATGCCCAGGCCCAGGAATTTCAGCGGGTCCAGGCCGGTGCCTCGGCTCTTGCTCATCTTCTCGCCGTTGTTGATGGTGAGAAAGCCGTGCACGAACACCGCGTTGGGCACCTTGCGTCCGCTGAACTTCAGCATGGCCGGCCAGAACAGCGTGTGGAAGGTGATGATGTCCTTGCCGATGAAGTGGA
Organism: Hydrogenophaga sp.; assembly: GCA_031426175.1. Lineage (GTDB taxonomy): Bacteria > Pseudomonadota > Gammaproteobacteria > Burkholderiales > Burkholderiaceae_C > Hydrogenophaga. The sequence goes on from JANPKR010000510.1 coordinate 989, forward strand.
ACTGCTCGGTGGTGGGGTCGGCCATGAAGGCGTCGAAATCCAGGCCCTTCTTGCCGAACCAGTTCTTCAGCGACGCCAGGTAGCCCACGGGCGCGTCCAGCCACACATAGAAGAATTTGCCCGGTGCGTCGGGAATCTCGATGCCGAAGTAGGGCGCGTCGCGGCTGATGTCCCAGTCGCCCATCTTGGGCTTGCCGTCTTCGCCCGGTTCGATCCATTCGCTGATCTTGTTGAGCACCTCGGGCTGTACCGCGCCGCTTTGGGTCCACTGCTCAAGGAAGGCCAAACAACGCGGGTCGGAGAGCTTGAAGAAGAAGTGCTCCGAGTTCTTCAGCACTGGCTTGGCGCCGGACAACGCGGAATAGGGTTTGATCAGCTCGGTGGGGCTGTAGACCTTGCCGCAAACCTCGCAGTTGTCGCCGTACTGGTCCTTGGCGTGGCAGTTGGGGCACTCGCCCTTGATGAAACGGTCGGGCAGGAACATGTTCTTCTCGGGATCGAAGAACTGTTCGATGGTGCGGGTCTCGATCAGGCCGTTGGCCTTGAGGTCGCGGTAGATCTGCTGCGCCAATTCATGGTTCTCGGGCGCGTCGGTGCTGTGCCAGTTGTCAAAGGCAATGTGAAAGCCGTCGAGGTAGGGCTTTCGGCCCGCGGCGATGTCAGCCACGAACTGCTGTGGCGTCTTGCCGGCCTTGTCGGCTGCAATCATGATCGGCGCGCCGTGTGCGTCGTCGGCGCAGACAAAGTGCACCTCGTTGCCCTGCATGCGCTGGAACCGCACCCAGATGTCGGCCTGGATGTATTCCATGATGTGGCCGATGTGGAAGTTGCCGTTGGCGTAGGGCAGGGCGGTGGTGACGAACAGACGTCGCTGGCTCATGGAATGGGCTTTCTTCTGGGGAACCCGCGATTTTAGGGCGTTGGCTTGCCGATGTCCTCTTGGCGATTGTGTGAATGACCCCAGCCACAGCGGGGCGTTAGACTTCAGCCCGACCCGATACCCCCACCCCTCTCTGAAGCGAGCTTTCCCATGTCCGTTGATTCCCAGGCGCTGTTGAGCGCGCTGCAAGCCGTCATCGATCCGAACACCGGACGCGACTTCGTCACCAGCAAGGCGCTGAAGAACCTGCAAACCACCGACGGCGATGTGTCCTTCGACGTCGAACTGGGCTATCCAGCCAAGAGCCAGATGCCGGCCTTCCGCAAGGCCCTGATCACCGCCGCCAAATCGGTGGCGGGCGTGGAGAACGTGTCGGTCAACATGACGATGAAGATCACGGCACACGCGGTGCAGCGCGGCGTGCAGGTCATGCCCAACGTGAAGAACATCATTGCCGTGGCCTCGGGCAAGGGCGGCGTGGGCAAGAGCACCACCGCCGTGAACCTGGCGCTGGCGCTTTCGGCCGAAGGCGCGAAGGTCGGCATTCTGGACGCCGACATTTACGGCCCCAGCCAGCCCATGATGATGGGCGTGGAAGGCCGGCCCGAAAGCGCCGACGGTCAGACCATGGAGCCGCTGGAGAACTACGGCGTTCAGGTAATTTCGATCGGCTTTCTGATTGACCGCGACGAAGCCATGATCTGGCGCGGCCCCATGGCCACGCAGGCGCTGGAGCAGCTGCTGCGCCAGACCAACTGGAAAGACCTCGACTATCTGATCGTCGACATGCCCCCGGGCACCGGCGACATCCAGCTCACCTTGAGTCAGCGCGTGCCGCTCACCGGCGCGGTGATCGTCACCACGCCGCAGGACATCGCCCTGCTCGACGCGCGCAAGGGCATCAAGATGTTCGAAAAGGTGGGCGTGCCCATCCTGGGCATCGTGGAAAACATGGCGGTGCATGTGTGCGAGAAATGCGGCCACGTGGAACACATCTTTGGTGTGGATGGCGGCAAGAACATGGCTGCCGAGTACGGCATGGACTACCTCGGCGCGCTGCCGCTGAACATGAGCATCCGAGTGCAGGCCGACAGCGGCATGCCCACGGTGGTGGCCGACCCCGAGGGCGAGATTGCCGCCTTGTACAAGTCGGTGGCGCGCCAGCTGGCGATCAAGATCGCGGCCAAGGCCAAGGACTTTTCGAACAAGTTTCCGAGCATCAAGATCTCCAAGGAAACCTGAAGCGGCTGGCGGTCCGTTTCGCCCCAGAGAGCCGGCTTCCAGCCGGCTTTTTTGTGGCCACGATTTCGGCGAAGTACTGCCGATGCGGTATGGCGCAGATCTTGAGTTTGGGCTGTGATGCCGTATACCCCCGGGAGCTTAATGTGCCGTATTCGTCTTACCAGATCCGTTGCATGACCCGTGCCCACTTCTCGACTGCCCTGCGCTGGGCCGAGCGTGAGGGTTGGAATCCAGGCTTGCATGACCTGAATCCGCTCTACAACGTCGATCCCCAGGGTTTTTTCATGGGCTGGCTAGGTGAGCGTCCTGTGGCGTCGATTTCGTGCGTGCGCCAGGGTAGTAACCACGCCTTCCTGGGTTTCTATATCGTCGATCCGCTGCTGCGCGGACACGGGCTGGGCAAGGCCATATGGAGCGCCGCGCTGGAGCACGCCAGAGGCTGCGTCGTGGGTCTGGATGGCGTGGTTGCCCAGCAGGACAACTACAGCAGATCCGGCTTTGAGCTGGCCTGGCACAACGTTCGTTACAGAGGCTGGGGGCGTCAGGCGCAGGTGACCACCGACGCGCGCGTCGTTCCTTTGTCTGCCCTGCCTTTCCAGGCCCTGACCGCCTATGACAGCGCCTTCCATCCAGCGCCCCGGCCCGCATTTCTGAACGGCTGGATACAGATGCCGCAGAGCCATGCATTGGGTTGGTGGGAGGGCGGTGAGCTCCGGGGTTATGGGGTGTTGCGGGTCTGCCGGGAGGGCTGCAAACTCGCGCCGTTGTGCGCTGATACGCCGGCCATTGCAGAGGCCTTGTTCGATGCTCTGTGTTCCCACGTACCTTCGACAGCGCCCGTTTTCATCGATGTGCCCGATGGCAACGCGCTGGCTGTCGAGCTGGCGCTGCATCAGGGCATGGAGGCCACTTTCCCCACCGCACGCATGTACCGCGGCCCGGCGCCGCGACTGGCGCTCTCGCGCCTGTATGGGTTGACCACACTGGAAGTCGGCTGATGCAGGAGCCCGGTGTCAGGCTCGTTGCGCTTCGCGTTCCCGCAGCCGGAAGCGCTGGATCTTGCCGGTGGCTGTTTTGGGCAGTTCGGGCAGAAACTCGATGAAACGAGGGTACTTGTATGGCGCCAGCTTCTCTTTCACGAAAGCCTGCAACTCGGTTTCGGTGGCCTGCATCCCACTCTTGAGCACCACGAAAGCCTTGGTCTTGGTCAGGCCGTCGGCGTCGGTTTTGCCGATCACGGCCGCTTCGAGCACCGCCGGGTGTTGCACCAGCGTGGCCTCCACTTCAAACGGGCTCACATAGATGCCGCTGACTTTGAGCATGTCGTCGTTGCGGCCCGCGTAGGTGCAATAGCCGTCGGTATCGCGGGTGTACTTGTCGCCCGCCTTGGTCCAGCCGCCCTGGAAGGTGTCGCGGGTCTTGGTGCGGTTGTTCCAGTACATCAGCGCGGCACTGGGGCCGCGGATGTAGAGGTCGCCTATCTCACCGTCGGGCACGGGCTGGCCGTCTTCGCCGCGCAGCTCGATCTCGTAGCCCGGCACCGGTTTGCCGGTGGTGCCGTAGCGCACGTCGCCAGGGCGGTTTGAGAGGAACACATGCAGCATCTCGGTGGAGCCGATGCCATCGATGACTTCCACGCCGAAGTGGTTCGTCCAGCGCTGGCCGATGTCTTGCGGCAGCGCCTCGCCGGCCGAGGAGCACAGGCGCAGCGCCACCTCGCTTCTCTCGGGCAGATCGGGGCTGGCGAGCATGCCCCCAAAGCCGGTGGGGGCGCCGTAGAACACCGTGGGTTTGAGCTCGGTGAAGCGCTTGAAGCAAGCCTGTGGTGTGGGGCGCTCGGCCATCAGCAACACGCTGGCGCCCACGCTCAATGGAAAACTCAGCGCGTTGCCCAGGCCGTAGGCGAAGAACAGTTTGGCGGCAGAGAACACCACGTCGCTGTCGCGCAAGCCGAGCACCGCCTTGCCATACAGCTCGGCTGTCCAGTAGAGGTTGGCCTGGGTGTGCACCGTGCCCTTGGGGTCACCGGTGGAGCCACTGGAGTAGAGCCAGAACGCGGGCTCGTCGCCGTGCGTGTCGGCGGGCTGGGCAGGCGCGCTGCTCGCTATCAGAGTGGCGAAGTCGTGCGTGCCAGCGGGCAGCGGCTCGGTGGCGCGCGAGACGATCAGGAGCTTCACCTCGTTGGGCTGGAGAGCCAGCGCTGTCTGCAAGGTGGGCAACAACGCGGCCGACACCAGAGCCGCTTGCGCGCGGCTGTTGGCCAGCATGTAGCCGTAGTCCTGCGCGGTCAGCAGCGTGTTCACCGCCACCGGTACGACGCCTGCGTGCAGCGCGCCGAGAAAGGCCACCACCCAGTCGCTGCTGTCGTGCATGAGCAGCAGCACGCGCTCTTCGCGACGCAGACCCAATGCGGTCAGAGCGCCAGCGAAACGCTGCACCTGTTCGGCGAGTTGACCGTAGGTCATTGAACCGTGGTCGTCGATCAACGCGGTCTTGTCCGGGCGGCCAGCGTTGCGTGCGATCAGGTGGCGGGCGAAGTTGAAGCGTTCGGCGGGGGGCGCAATGTTGGTGGTCATGTTTTTGTCTCCTCTGTGGGGTTCGCGCGATCAGTGTTCAAGGCTACCGCCGAGTCGGCGAGCACGTCCAGCGGGGCTTGCGGCGCGGTGCAGCGACATCGGCAGCACGCTGGCTCTATAGACCGAATGGTCGGGGAGCGGGTGTGTGTGCATGGTGGGTGAATTCGGGTGGCAAACGCCCAAGGCTGTTCGCAGGTGGAGAATGGCGCTATAAATGCACTATCTTGCGTGCGCCGCGATGTGCATTAAAGTGCATGTCTGAACGCTTGGCAAGCCTCCGACGGGTTTCCCCTAACCCGATGAAACCCTTTGAAAGGTCAGGCGCCCCATGGATGCTGACGATTCCGGCGTGATGGCCACCGCCCGTCAGGCCGAGCCCGCCCCAGTGGAAGAGGAAGCCAGAAACCCCTTTCTGGTGACGCTCGGCGAGCGCGTGCGCACCCTGCGTTCGCGCCGCGGCATGACGCGCAAGGCCGTGGCCGTGGCGGCCGACGTGTCTGAGCGGCACCTTGCCAACCTGGAGTACGGCACGGGCAACGCTTCCATTCTGGTGCTGCTGCAGGTGTCTCAGGCGCTGCATTGCTCGCTGGCCGAATTGCTCGGTGATGTGAGCACAAGCTCACCCGAATGGCTGCTCATCCGCGAATTGCTCGAGGGCCGCGGGGAGACCGATCTGCGCCGTGTTCGCGTGGCCATCGGCGGCCTGCTGGGCGGTGGTGCCGTGCCCGGTGGCGACCCTGGCCGCAGCGCGCGCATCGCCTTGATCGGCTTGCGGGGCGCGGGCAAATCCACGCTGGGCCAGCGCCTGGCCGACGACCTGGGCTTTGCCTTCATCGAACTCAGCCGCGAGATTGAAAAGTTCGCCGGCTGCAGCATCAACGAGATCCACTCGCTGTATGGCACGCCGGCTTACCGCCGCTACGAGCGCCGCGCGCTGGAAGAAGCGATCCAGATCTACCCCGAGGTGGTGATCGCAACGCCGGGTGGTCTGGTGTCGGATGCAGCCAACTTCAACCTGCTGCTCTCCCACTGCACCACCGTGTGGTTGCAGGCCGACCCGGCCGACCACATGGGCCGGGTGGCCGCGCAGGGCGACATGCGCCCCATGGCCGCCAGCCGCGAGGCCATGGAAGATTTGAAACGCATCCTGGCCGGGCGCTCGGCCTTCTATTCCAAAGCCGACATGAATTTCAACACCAGCGCCTACAACCTTGAAGATGCGTTTCAGGCGTTGCGGGTTCAGGTGCGTGAACAGTTGGGGCTGGTTACAAAACATGCATGAAAGTGCATTGACCTCTTCGGACTTGTGAACTATTATTCACCTCATCGGGCTCCCACCGGCAGTTGAATGCCGGTCCGTCGGGGCCTCCATTCACCGAGCAGCCCCGAGGAGACAAACCCATGAGTGATATCGCCATTGCCCCAGCGCCGGTTGCAGCCGCTCCCGTCGCTGCCACCGCGCCCACCACGGTCGATTACCGCACCGACCCCAGCCAGTACCGCCACTGGAAGTTGTCGTTCGACGGTGCTGTTGCCACGCTGGCCATCGACATCGATGAGAACGCCGGCATCCGCCCCGGCTACAAGCTCAAGCTCAACAGCTACGACCTGGGTGTGGACATCGAGTTGCACGACGCGCTCAACCGCGTGCGCTTCGAGCACCCCGAGGTGCGCACCGTGGTGGTGACCAGCGCCAAGGACCGGGTGTTCTGCTCAGGCGCCAACATCTTCATGCTGGGTGTTTCCAGCCACGCCTGGAAAGTGAACTTCTGCAAGTTCACCAACGAAACCCGCAACGGCATTGAAGACTCCTCCAGACACAGCGGCCTCAAATTCGTGGCCGCGCTCAACGGCGCCTGCGCTGGTGGCGGATACGAGCTGGCCCTGGCTTGCGACGAAATCGTGCTGGTGGATGACCGGTCGTCTGCCGTGTCGCTGCCCGAAGTGCCCTTGCTCGGCGTGTTGCCCGGCACCGGCGGCCTGACCCGCGTGACCGACAAGCGCCACGTGCGCCACGACCTCGCCGACATCTTCTGCACCACCAGCGAAGGTGTGCGCGGCCAGAAGGCGGTCGACTGGCGCCTGGTGGACTCCATCGCCAAGCCACAGCGATTCGCTGTCCACGTGAGCGAGCGCGCCGCCGCGCTGGCCGCACAGAGCGATCGCCCCGCCAGTGGCAAGGGCGTGGCCCTGCCGCGCATTCAGCGCACCGACAGCGCGAACGGTCTGAGCTACGCGCATGTGAACGTGGCCATCGACCGCGCCAAGCGCAGCGCCACCATCACCTTGAAAGCGCCCACCGGCGCGCAGCCGCAAGACAGCGCCGCGATTGAAGCCGCAGGCGCCGCCTGGTGGCCGCTGCAGATGACGCGCGAGCTCGACGACGCCATCCTGTGCCTGCGCACCAACGAACTGGACATCGGCACCTGGCTGCTCAAGACCGAGGGTGATGCCGCCGCCGTTCTCGCCAGCGACGCCGTGATGCTGGCCAACCAAAACCACTGGCTGGTGCGCGAGACCCTGGGCCTGATGCGCCGCACCTTCGCCCGGCTGGATGTGTCGTCGCGCAGCCTGTTCGCCCTCATCGAATCCGGCTCGTGCTTCGCCGGCTGCTTCGCCGAGCTGGCTTTCTGCGCCGACCGCGCCTACATGCTGGCCCTGCCCGACGACGCCGACAAAGCGCCCAAGCTGCAGCTCGACGGTTTCAACTTCGGCCTGCTGCCCATGGTCAATGACCAGTCGCGTCTGCAGCGCCGCTTCTACGAAGAAGCCGCGCCGATGGCCGCCGCGCACGCCGCCATCGGCCAGGCGATGGATGCCGATGCCGCGCTGGCGCTCGGCCTGGTCACCGCCGCACCCGACGACATCGACTGGGACGACGAGGTGCGCATGGCGTTGGAAGAGCGTGCATCCATGTCGCCCGACGCCTTGACCGGCCTGGAAGCCAACCTGCGCTTTGCGCAAAAAGAAAACATGGCCACGCGCATCTTCGGCCGGCTCACCGCCTGGCAGAACTGGATCTTCATCCGCCCCAACGCCGTGGGCGAAAAGGGCGCCTTGAAGGTCTATGGCAAGGGCGACAAAGCGGCTTTCGACTTCAACCGCGTCTGAGCATCTTCCAAAACGTTGTGCGGTGGGTATCCCGGTGGAGCCCGCAGCAACCGCAACAGACTCCACCGTTGAACTGCCCATTGGAGAGACAGCCATGTCCAGCATCAACTACAGCGACAAGATCCCGAACAACGTCAACCTGAGCGAAGAC
>JANPKR010000511.1:0-1930 GCA_031426175.1 Hydrogenophaga sp.
GACTTCTGGCAGGAGAACGGTTTCCTCCTCGACATCGACCAGGAAACCCTGGGCATCATGGAAACCGACTGGGCCGAGAACCGCGCCAAACTGCCACAGGACTTCATCCGCTCCACCATCGGCAAGGTGTTCGAGAACCTCTACTCCACCGGCGAACGCGATCGTTTCCGCACCCGCCTGGAGCGCACCGCCAACGGGGGCACCGAGATCTACATCAGCCACCGCGGCATGGTCGAGGTCTACTCCAACAAAGAAAAAGACCAGACTGTCTGGCAGCCCCGCCCGGCCGACGTGGAACTGGAAACCGAGTTCCTGCGCCGCATGATGGTCAAGCTCGGCGTGACCGAGGCGCAAGCCCAGGCGGTCACAGCGACGGCGCCGGTGCAGGCCGCCGCCAAGGTGGTCATGGTGAACAATACGCCAGTGGTGCAGTTCGAAGACAACTTTGACCGCGCATGGCGCCGTGTGGGCCTCTCGCTGGACCGCACCGGTTTCACTGTGGAAGACCGCGACCGCAGCAAAGGCATTTACTTTGTGCGCTACGTGGAGCCCGTGACCGATGCCAAGGAACCCGGTTTCTTCGGCAAGTTGTTTGGCGGCTCCAAAAAAGAAGCAGCCACCGAGCGCTATCAGGTGGTGGTGCGCAGCGCCGACACCGCCACCACCGTCTCGGTGATGGGTGCGCAGGGCCAGCCTGACGCCTCAGCCAATGCCCGGCGCATCACGCAGCTGTTGGCAAACGACCTGAAATAAACGTCCGCCGCCTGCTGCGCACAAAGGCCGCCTCCGGGCGGCCTTTGTCGTGCATGGCCTACAGCCCGAGCTGGCTCGCGGGGAACGACGGTGAGCTCCTGAGCCAGCATTCGTTCACCCGTTCCTGCAGCGCCACTCGCCGTTCTGCATCAACGCTTGCCACCAGCGTGTTGCGCAGCGGGTCCAGCCGCTCCAGCGTCCACACCGGTGAGCCGATCGCGCTGGGCAGCTCGGCGCCCGCGGCGCCCACGCAGGCGTGTGCCTCCACCAGGTGCGACCACGTCACGCGCCACTGCACAAAACGCGGGTGTTGCAGCCGCAGTTTGTCGTAGTGGCGAGCCAGCATCTTGAGCGTGCGTCCACGGCGCGACCAGCGATTGAGTGCATCCACCACCGCGCGCTCGCCCAGCGGCCAGTCGGCAAAGTCGGGGTCGCTCAGGGTGATGTGGCTCCAGCCTTGCTCGGCGGCCACGTCGAACGCCACGCGCACGGTGTCGAGGAAAACTTGTCGGCCCTGCAAACGGCCCGTGGGCAGCGGGGGCAGTGGTGCGCTGTTGCTGGCTTGGGGTTCGGTCATGACGAGCTCCTCTCGGTGGGTGATCAGCAAGCTCTGGGTGGCATTACGCGCGGTGCAGCCAGCCGGCTTCAAACCAGTCCTGCAGCAAGGCCTGTGCGCCCTCGCTGGCACGTTGCACGTGGCGAGCATCCAGACGACGCTCATCGGCCAGACGCTGCATCAGCCGCGCATCGGCGCCGCCGGCGCGAAAGCTCTCGCCGTTGATGAACACATGGCGCGGGTCGTACATCATGCGGGTGCGGCGGTCCAGGCGCACGGCGCCCGCCATCCAGTCGCTCTGCGCCTCGACAAAAAAGATGCGTGGCTTGGGCTCGGTCATGACCTCGCCCAAGGCACAGGCCAGCGACTGCCGCTCGGCCAGCAGGCGCTGCAGGGCGTCCACCGCGAACGCTTCCAGACCTTCGGGCATGGCGCCCGGGTGGGCCGTGGCGGGTTGGGCCGGGTCGCGGTAAAGCGTCTCGTCGTCGAGCTCATCGGCCATGCGCTGCAGCAGTTCACCCGCGAGCCCGCCGCGCTGAGGCGCGCGAAAACCGATCGAATACGTCATGCAGTCCTCGCCCACCGCATCACCGTCGTGGGCCCACCGCGGCGGCAGGTAGA
>JANPKR010000512.1:0-1682 GCA_031426175.1 Hydrogenophaga sp.
GGCAACCCGCAGGCACCGGCACCCAGCGACCAGTTCGCGCGGTATTCCTCGCTCATGTCGACCTCGCAGCGCTTCGTGATCGAAGAGCTGCTGGCGGCCTACCCGTTTGCCGAACACCGTGTGGTGCTCGACGTGGGTGGCGGCATGGGCGGCTGGGTCAGCGCCCTGGCGCGCCGCCATCCCCACCTGCAACTGCAGCTGTTCGACCTGCCTCCGGTGGCCGCGCTGGCCGCCGAGAACGTGCAGCGCCATGGCTTGAGCGACCGCATCACCACATTCGGAGGCAGCTTCACCAAGGATGCCCTGCCGCGCGGCGCCGACCTGGTGACGCTGGTGCGCGTGGCCCACGACCACCCGGATAGCGACGTGAGGGTCGTGCTTCGCGCCATTTTTGATGCGCTGCCCCTGGGGGGCGCGCTGCTGCTGGCCGAGCCCATGGCCCAGGCTGGCGGTGCGCCCGAACCCAGCGACCCGTATTTCCACTTCTATTTGATGGCCATGGGCTCGGGACGCCTGCGCACGCCGGCCGAGTTGACCGCCCTCATGGCCGAGGCCGGGTTCACCCACATGGAGCGTGTGCCGAACGCCATGCCGCTGCATGCACAGCTGCTGCTCGGCCGCAAATCGAAGGACGACCGTAGGGGTTTACCCGTGAGCCCCGGAAGTAGTGTCACTTTGACTTGACACTTTTTGTTGTCAACCTTTTAATACACATCATGCAAGCCCAAGCCATCGTTTTCCAGAGCCCGTGCAACCTCTCGGTTCGGTCGCTGGAACTTCGCGGCCTCACCGACGGAGACCTCGAGGTCGAAGTCGAGTACAGCGGCATCAGCACCGGCACCGAGCGCCTCCTGTGGGACGGCAGCATGCCGCCCTTCCCCGGCATGGGCTACCCGCTGGTCCCCGGCTACGAAACGGTGGGCCGTGTGGTCCGCACGCAGGGCGACTGCGGCCACGGCCAGTCCCGTTTCCAGGTGGGCGATCAGGTCTTCGTGCCGGGCTCCTACAGTTTCGAGGGGGTGCACAACCTCTTCGGCGGCGCCGGTTCGCGCCTCGTGGTGTCGCATGAGCGCGTGGTCAAGCTGCACAACGACCTGGGTTCACAAATGGTGTTGCTGGCCCTCGCTGCCACCGCCTACCACTCGGTCACCTTCGGCGGCAGCCGCGCACCCGCCACGCCACCCGAGCTGATCATTGGTCACGGCGTCATGGGCCGATTGCTGGCCCGCCTCACGGTGGCCGCTGGCGCCCCTGCTCCGGTGGTGTGGGAAACGCAAGCCGCCCGCCGCGTGGGTGCCGAGGGCTACAGCGTGATCAGCCCGGACGAAGACACACGCAAGGACTACCGCGCGATCTACGACGTCAGCGGGGATGCGGACATCCTCAACCGCGTGATTCCCCGCCTGGCCAAAGGCGGCGAGGTGGTGCTCGCCGGTTTCTACAAAACAGATATCTCGTTCGCATTCGCCCCGGCCTTCATGCGCGAGGCGCAAATCCGCGCCGCCGCCGAGTGGAAACGCGCCGACCTCGTGGCTGTGACCCAACTGGTGCAGACCGGGCGCCTGTGCCTGGACGGCCTGATCACCCACACCGAAACCCCGGCCCGCGCAAGCGATGCCTACGCGGCCGCCTTCGGCGATCCGCAGTGTCTGAAGATGGTCCTGGACTGGAGAAACTGATGA
>JANPKR010000513.1:0-2018 GCA_031426175.1 Hydrogenophaga sp.
CTGGACCTGCTGCGCCGTCGGGTCACCCGCGCGGGCAAGCGCATCGACCTGACCGCCAAGGAGTTCGGATTGCTCGAATTGCTGATGCGCCGCAAGGGTGAGGTGTTGCCACGCTCGCTGATCGCCTCCCAGGTGTGGGACGTTAACTTCGACAGCGACACCAACGTCATCGAGGTGGCCATGCGCAGGCTTCGTGTCAAGGTGGACGACGGGTTTGAGTGCCGCCTGTTGCAGACGGTTCGAGGCATGGGTTACGTGCTGGAAGTGCCGGAGCCCTCCTGATGATCCGGCGCTTGACCCTCACCGCACGACTCACGTTTCTGTACACCTTGGTATCGGCTGTGGTGCTACTTGGCCTTGGCGTCTTGGTGGCGTGGTCCACCCATTTGCATTTCATCGACCTTGACCGCGACTACCTTTTGGACAAGGTGCAGCTCATCCAGAAGATCGTCGATGAAACGCCAGAGCCAGCCGAGCTGTCGGCCAAGCTGGACGAATCGCTCAACAGCCATCAAGGACTTTTCATCTCAATCACGCGCGTTGACGAACAGCTGTTTGGAAAAGGCGGCATCACATTTCCAGCAGAACTCGCTTCACGAAGCGCCGCAGATCAGCCCATAGACTGGACCGATGGTGAGCGGCAATTGCGAGGCATAAGCACAGAGCTTTCGGCAACGCAGTTGCCCGGTAGTGCGAAAGGTGCAGTGCAGAGCATGCGCCTCACACTCGCGTTGGACACACAGCACCACACCCACTTCATGCAGATGCTGCGCCAGCAGTTGGCGGTGTACGTGGTGCTGGCCACCTTGCTCAGTGGTCTGCTGGGGTGGTGGGCGGCCCGCAGCGGTTTAGCTCCACTGCGGACCATGAAGGAGCGCGCGCTCAAGGTCACGGCCCACAAGCTCGACGAGCGCATGCCGATCGACGCCGTGCCCGTGGAGATGGCGGAGCTGGCTCGCAGCCTCAACACCATGCTGGAGCGTCTGCAGCAGGATTTTTCAAAGCTCATGGAATTCTCAAGCGACATCGCCCACGAACTGCGCACTCCCATCAGCAATCTGCTGACACAGACCCAAGTGTCGCTGTCGCAGCACCGTGATCCAGACACCTACCGCGACATCCTCGCCTCCAACGCCGAGGAATTTCAGCGCCTCGCGCGCATGGTGTCTGACATGCTGTTCCTCGCCAAGACGGATCACGGCATCCAGCTGCCGAATCGCGAAGACGTCACACTCGAAGACGAGGCGAAGAGCCTTCTGGATTTCTACGATGCGGTCGCCGAGGACAAAGAAATTCGCCTTCGGGTGGTGGGAGCGGGTAGCGTGGTGGGTGATCGACTGATGATTCGAAGAGCCATCAGCAACTTGCTGTCCAATGCGCTGCGGCACGCCCACCCTCGTACCGATGTTGCGCTGACTGTCGAGACCCAGATGCATGGCACCAGCTTGTGTGTCACCAACACGGGCGATCCGATCGATGCCGCGGACCTGCCGCGCCTGTTTGACCGCTTCTACCGCGTGGACAAGGCGCGCGCGCATCCCTCATCCGATGGTGCTGGCCTGGGTCTGGCCATCACCAAGGCCATCATGCTCGCTCACGGCGGGAGCGCGTCGGTTACTTCGTCGGAAGGAACAACGCGGTTTTGCCTGCAGTTTCCGGGCTCTCATGGGTCTCGTTTTCTTCGCGCCGCAAGCAGCCAAATCCAGACTAGCGCGAGCGCAGAGTAGTTGGCGACGACAAACCAAGGCGTGTTCCAGGCAACGCCATCAAATCCTCGGTAGGTCAGCGGGTAGAGGACTGGAGACGGAAAGAAGTCGTCCGAGTGGGTGAATACATCAATGAGGATGTGCGACCACCATCCGGCCAACGGCAGCCAGAGGACACTAGACCATCGCCAAACGACCAGCGTCACCGCCATGGCGATCACCCCGCTGTGAAAGATGCAGTGGAGATGGTGCGACCACAGTTCCACGCTCTCGGGTAAAGGCTGCACCCTTTCCGGCAGCGCTCGGACATAG
>JANPKR010000514.1:0-2877 GCA_031426175.1 Hydrogenophaga sp.
GCCGATTCCGCCCCCCACAATTGCACATTTGGAAACGGTGTCAGGAACATTCCGCACTGCCTGCACTTTCACGCCTCGAAAAGCCCCATGACCGAAAAGACGGATCAGACAACCGCGGCGCAAGCTTCAACCGCCCATCTGGCCGCTCGCACAGAAACTGTTGGCGCCGACCGGAAATTGAGCCAGTTTTGTAGGTAGTGCCGAAGTAAAAGTGAGCCAGGTGTTCAACCTACCCTGCTGTTTATTTGAGCAGCGGGGTTCCAGGAGTGATCACCATGGACATGATTGGCAGAATCCGGCGGCTGCACACGAGGGACAAGCTGTCGGAGCGCGAGATCGCGCGCAAGACGGGCCTGTCGCGCAACACCGTATCGAAGTGGTTGCACGCGCCGGTAAAGGAGGCGCCGAAGTACCGGCGCGAGCCGCGCCCTAACCAGCTCACCGCTTTTGAAGCGGTGCTCAAGCAGGCTCTGACGGCCGATGCGAGGCGCCCCAAGCACGAGAGGCGTACGGCCCGCGCGTTGCTGGCTGAGATCAAGGCGGCTGGCTACGTAGGCTGCTATTCCGCCGTCACCGACTTCGTACGGGCCTGGCGCCAAGGCGAAGGACAAGCGGCCAACGTCACGGCCTATGTGCCGCTGAACTTCGAGCTCGGCGAGGCCTTCCAATTCGACTGGAGCGAAGAAGGCTTGGTGGTGGGCGGCATCTACTACCGGATGCAGGTCTCGCACATGAAGCTGTGCGCGAGCCGTGCCTTCTGGCTGGTCGCTTATCCAAGCCAGGGCCACGAGATGCTGTTCGACGCGCACACGCGCTCGTTTGCGGCCTTGGGCGGCGTGGCCCGGCGCGGCATCTACGACAACATGCGCACGGCCGTGGACAAGGTGCACAAGGGCAAGGGCCGCACCGTCAACGCGCGCTTCGCGGTGATGTGCGCGCACTACCTGTACGACCCCGACTTCTGCAACGTCGCCTCTGGCTGGGAGAAGGGTCGCGTCGAGAAGAACGTCCAGGACAGCCGTCGGCGCATCTGGATCGACGCGGCCAAGCGCCGCTTCGGCTCCTTCGCCGAGCTCAATGCCTGGCTGGGCGAACGCTGCCGCGAGCTATGGGGCGAAGTCCGCCACCCCGAGCACAGCCAGTTCAGCGTGGCTGAGATGCTCGAGCATGAGCGGCCCCACCTGATGCCCATGCCCGAGCCGTTCGATGGCTACGTCGAGAAGCCCGCGCGCGTGTCCAGCACCTGCCTCGTGTCGGTGGCGCGCAATCGCTACTCGGTACCCTGTGAACTGGCCGGCCAGATGGTCAGCACGCGGCTGTATCCCGGCAGCGTCGTGGTCGTTGCTGACGACGAGGTGGTGGCCAGCCACGAGCGGCTGAGCGATGCGGGCGGCACGCGCTACGACTGGCAGCATTACATCCCTCTGGTGCAGCGCAAGCCCGGCGCATTGAGGAACGGGGCTCCCTTCGCCGACATGCCCGAGGTGCTGCAGCGCCTGCGCCGCAGCCTGCTGCGCCAGGCCGGCGGGGATCGCGTGATGGCACAGGTGCTGGCCATCGTGACGACGGCCGGCCTGGACGCCGTGCTCGTGGCGGCCGAACTGGCCATGGAGAGCAGCCCGCCATCGGGGCGCGTCAGCGTGGAGCACGTCATCAATGTGCTGGGCCGTCTGAACGCGCCAGCGGCGCCGCCGAGCGCAGAGACGGCGTTGCAGGTCGATACCCCACCGCTGGCCGACACCGCCCGCTACGACCGCCTGCGCGGCCAGGAGGTGGACCATGCGTGACGTGACGGTCGAACTCAAGGCCCTGCGCCTGCACGGCATGGCCGGTGCCTGGTGCGATCTGCAGGAACAAGGGCCAGCCTCGGGGCTGGACGCCTCGCGTTGGCTGGTCGAACACTTGCTGCAGGCCGAGGCCACGGATCGCGCAACGCGCTCGGTCCAGTACCAGATGACCTCGGCCCGCTTCCCCGTGCACCGCGACCTGGCGGGCTTCGACTTCGAGACCTCGGTGGTGGATCGCAAGCTTGTCCACCAACTCGCGACCCTGGAGTTCACGGACACCGCGCACAACGCCGTGTTGGTCGGTGGCACAGGCACGGGCAAGACGCATCTGGCGACAGCACTTGGCGTCTCGGGCATCACCCGCCACGGCAAGCGCGTGCGCTTCTACTCGACGGTCGATCTGGTCAACGCGCTGGAGCAGGAGAAGGCACAGGGCAAGGCCGGGCGCATTGCTGCGGCGCTGCTGCGCATGGACCTCGTGGTCTTGGACGAACTGGGCTACCTGCCCTTCAGCCAGGCGGGCGGCGCGCTGCTGTTCCATCTGCTGTCCAAGCTCTACGAGCACACCAGCGTGGTGATAACCACCAACCTCGACTTCGCCGAATGGTCCAGCGTGTTCGGCGACGCGAAGATGACCACGGCACTGCTGGACCGGCTCACGCATCACTGCCATATCGTGGAGACCGGCAATGAGAGCCATCGCTTCCTGCACAGCAGCGCCACGGCGAAGAAACGGATCAAGGCCAGGGAACAGGCTCGCAAAGGAGGTGACAAGCCAGACTCGGCGACTGCCGCTGAATGAGGCCAGCGACCCACACTCAATCTAAACTTATCCCCAAGCCGGCGTTCTCAGCGACGGCTTCCACCCTGGCTCAAGATTCAATTGGCACGGTGGCTCAGTAGTACCTTGGCGCCGACAGATACAGGGTTCGCCGGCTGACTCGCAGTTCAAGGCAAGCTTCGGCATCAGTCATCAGGTCCATTCATCAGCTCCAGGTGTAATCCTGGAACCGATAGCGAAAGGACGTTATATCGGGACGCCAGCTAAAACCATTTGGCGCCCGTTTGACAGCCAAGACCCTCCGATGCC
>JANPKR010000515.1:0-2859 GCA_031426175.1 Hydrogenophaga sp.
TGCGTCCATCCTGGCCGAGAAGATGGAGATGCCGGAAGAGAAGATCCGCAAGATCATGAAGATCGCCAAAGAGCCGATCTCCATGGAAACGCCGATCGGCGACGACGACGATTCGCACCTGGGCGACTTCATCGAAGACCAGGCCAACACCGCGCCTATCGAGGCAGCGATGCAGGCCGGCCTGCGCGAAGTGGTCAAGGAAATCCTCGACAGCCTCACGCCGCGCGAAGCCAAGGTGCTGCGCATGCGCTTCGGCATCGAGATGTCCACCGACCACACGCTGGAAGAAGTCGGCAAGCAGTTCGACGTGACCCGCGAACGCATCCGCCAGATCGAAAGCAAGGCGGTGCGCAAGCTCAAGCACCCCAGCCGCTCGGACAAGCTGCGCAGCTTCATCGACACGCTGTAAGGCACGTCGAATCATGAAAAAAAGGGAGCCGCTGGCTCCCTTTTTTTGCGCCCGGAAGGTGGACAGGTTGCAGCGCTGCGCGGGGATGGAAGGCACTTGAATCGAGAGACCTCGGCTTTCACAATCGAGGGACCTGCCAGCCACCCATATCGGGAGTCAGCCATGGAAACTCAGGAAGCCCGCGATGCACGCGAAGAGATGGAGAGCTTCGTGGAATGGTTGCTGCAGTTCTTTGACGCCTTGCTGAAAGAAGCACGCAACGGGCCGCTGTTCAATCCCTTCGTGGTCGAAGGTCTGACATCGGCATGGCCCGAGTTTCTTGAAGATTTCTCGAGCAGCAGGTGGCAGGAGCTCGTTCGCGACATTCCCGAAAACCGCCTGGAGGAACACGGCCTGTATGGGCAGCAGCTCTGGCTCAAGCTGTGGCTCATTCGTTATTGGCTTGAACGCTTCTACCGCGCACAAGGCAAGGCGACGGCCTACCCGGAATCGGCGGTCTGGACGCGCAAGGTCGAGGCGCCCGCCCGCAACGCCGCGGCCAGCAGCGCGCCTGCGTCGGGGCGTTCGGTCGGCAGTATCAAGGACGCCTTCAAGAAGCTGATCGAGGGCATCGACATCTTCCTGGAAAGCCTGACCACGGCCTCCGGCATGAACGGAGCCATTGTTGAAATCAAGAAGCTGTTCGGCATGGCGGTTGACGAATAGCGTCAGGTGCCTGGCAGCGTCACCGTCACCGCCAAGCCCGGCTTCGCATTGCGCACGGCAAAGGTGCCGCCGTGGGCCTGCGCCACCAGCCGGCACAGGTACAGCCCCAGCCCCACACCGCCTGCGTTGCGCGTTCGGGCGGTGTCGGGGCGGAAGAAGGCCTGGGCCAGGTGGGGCAGCTGATCGTCGGGCACGCCCGGGCCATGGTCGCGCACCTCCAGCTCGATGCCCTGCCCCGCTTCGCCGGTGCGGCGAAGGTGCAGCTCCACCGGCAGGGGCGCGTCGGCGCTGTGGCGCAGCGCGTTGTCAAGCAGGTTGCGCAGCAGCAGCCGCATCCGGATGCGGTCCAGCGGCAGCTTGGGGAGGTTGTTGGCGGCGTGCAGGCGGATGCTGTTGGCCGCCGGCTGCGTGGTGGCGAGTTCGTCGATCACGTCGCGGGCCAGTTGGGCCGAATCGGTGGGTTCGCGGTTCAGCGCGGCATGGCGGCCGGCCAGGCGCTCGCTCTCCAGCAGATCGCTGATGAGCCGGGCCATCTCGGCCAGGTCGCGCAGCAGGGCGTCGCGTTGTGGCGCCACCTCTTCCGTGTCGGGCAGCAGTTCGGTGTTGAGGCGCGCGCGCGTGAGCGGGCTGCGCAGTTCGTGGCTGATGGCCAGCAGCAGGGCGCGCTGGGCTTCGAGCATTTGCTCGATGTCGTGGCCCATGGTGTTGATGGTGGTGGCCAACTCACCCAGTTCGTCGTGGCGGCGCGATGGCGGCAAGGCGATGGATTGACCGAACTCGCCAGCGCCAAAGCGCATGGCACCGGCCCGGATGTCGTCGAGTGGGCGCAGCAGCCGGCGCACATAGAGCCACGCGAGGGCGGTGATCAGCAGCAAGGCCGTGAGCGCAAAACCAAAAAGGCGCGGGCGGCGCTCGAACGCGGTGTCGTTCAGGCCGAAGGTGATGGTGTGGCCATCAATGCTGGTGCGCTGGAGCAGGCTGTCCCAATCGCGATCGTCGCCCCAGTCGTGGCGGTCTTCAACACGCTGGCGTTGGCGCGGTCCGCGTGGGTCCTGCGCATCGGGGTACGAGCGCCAGTTCACCTGCGGCCCGCTGATGTCGATGGTGATCACGGGGAGGCGCTCCACGATGGCCTGGGCACGCGGCACCTCGGGCGTTCCCGTGGGTGCCACGTCGGCCGAGAGGCGGCTCACGTAGTCCATGAGCAGCGGGCGCGCAGCTTCTCGCCACCCGAGCGAAAACGCCTTCTGCGCCCCGCTGATGAAGATGAACGCCACCGACAGCGCGAGCAGCAGAAACACCGCCAGCAGGCGCAGCTTGATGGAGTGGCGCAGGCGCCGCAGCCAGTTCATGGTGGCGTTGGTCCCACGCGGCGCAGCGCAAGTGAGTAACCTGCGTTGCGCAGCGTCTTGATGCAGTCCAGCGGCTCCAGCTTCTTGCGCAGGCGGCTCACCACGATGTCCACCGCGCGGGTGTAGAGGTCGGCCTCATGGCCGCGCAGCTGGTTGAGGATGTCGTCGCGGCTGAACACACGCCCGCTCTCGCGTGCCAGCATGTGCAGCAGCTCGAACTCGGTACCGGTGAGTTCGACCGCCTCCCCCTGACGCACCACGCTGCGGCGGGCCGGGTCGATGGTCAGGCCCTCAAAGGCCAGCACATCGGGCGCAGGTGCGCCGTTGGCCGGACCGTTGTGGCCATGGCGGCGGCGCAGCAGCGTCTGGATGTGGGCGACCAGTTCCCGCGGC
>JANPKR010000516.1:0-2577 GCA_031426175.1 Hydrogenophaga sp.
TGTGCGTCCAGAAAGTAGCCCAGTTCGCTGATCACGATGAGGTCGAACGAGGCGTCAGGCCAGTCGCGCGGCAACTGAGCCTGCACCACCGTGGCGTGGGCGACATCGGCGAGGCGTGTTCTTGCCAGCTCCACCGCGCGAGGGGAGATGTCGGACACCAGCAGCCGATCGCAGCGCTGGGCCAGCTCGGCGGAGAGTTCGCCGTTGGCACAACCGGGCTCGAAGGCGTGGGCATAGCGCGCCGCGGGCAGACACGCCAGCGTTAGGGCCCGCTTGCGCGCTTCATACCAGCGGGTTCTGAAGCGCCAGGGATCGTCGCTGGCGCTAAACAGCGTGTCGAAGCGTTGCGGCCCGGGGGTTTTTGAATCGAACATGGTTCAGACGAAGTAGTACTCGGTGCGCCAGGCCGCGCGCTCCACGATGGCCTGGTCCAGCACGGCACCGAGCTCGGCGCCGCGTGGCATGAGTTGTGAACGGTGGGCCGAGAGCGCTGCTTGTTTGCGTAAACCTTCCGGCGCTCCCAGGGGCAGGCCTCGCAGGCGGGGCCAGGGAATGCGGGCATCACCCGGCGTGGCCCAGTGCCACATCCACACCGGAGCGGCGAGGTATACGCAGCCACGGGCGGTGCAGGCGGTGCGGGCCACTTGCCCGGTGGTGTCGTGGTCGGGGTGCCCATCGTTCTCCCAAGTGCTCACCACCACATCGGTGGGTTGCAGCAACGACATCAACCGCCCCAGCAACACCTGCTCGTGCCGCTGGACTCGGCCGTCCTCCAGCGCACAGGACAGCACCGCGGGCTGCAGCAGACCCAGCAAGCGCAAGCCCTGCCGCCGTTCGTTGCGGCGAAGCCAGGCAAGATCGCCGCGGGTGATCGATGATGTGCCGTCGTGGCTGGCCTCGCCATCGGTGACGGCCACGATCAGCACTTGGCCGCCCTGTGCCGCGTGCGTGGCGATCAAGCCTCCGCAGGCCAGGACCTCGTCGTCGGGGTGGGGTGCAACGATCACCAGCCGCGCGTGCGCGGGCAGCCAGTCTTGCAGCGACAGTTCGTGGCAGCGCAGCCCAGCCAGCCAGTGGCGCCACACGAGCCCGTCGGTGGCCTCGCCCTGAATTATCCCGGGCAGGTCTAGAGCGCCCATGTGGGTCCTCCCGGCGACACCAGTCGCTCGCCCAGGGCTGCGAAGTCCTGCTCGGCGTGGCTCTGGCGCACGAACACGGGCAGATCGGCCGCCATTTGTGCAAAGTCCGCATCGCGACAGAACGGCGTGGCACCGAGCGCCCGGCCCACTTCGTCGAGCACCAGCCTGGCGCTGCCCTCGGCGGCTAGGCGCACGCTCAAGGCCATCGCGCTCGCGTCTGCGGTCGGGTGTTCGTCGATCCAGTGTGCGGTCTCGCGCATCAGTGCAGCGGTGGACTGCAGTGCCACACCCACCTTGCCCAAGGCGGCGAGGCGGAACGCGTTACGGCTGGAGGGTTGCGCCTGCACCAGGGCGCTGTGCAGAGCCTGCGCCAGTGCCACCGCCCCGCCGTGCCAGCAGGCGGCGATGCCCGCCCCCCCGTGCCAGAAACCGGGGCGCTCGAGGTAAGCGCCGTCAGCGCCCACGCGCTCAACCAAGACACCGTCAAACGCCACGTCGACACTGGCGCTTGCCGCCATGCCCACGGCGTGCCAGCCGGTGTGGGAGGTGCTAACGCCCGCCCCATGCATGTCGACGCGGACCAGTTGCGGACCCCGACCATCGGGCCACCACGCTGTGAGCAGCCCGTGGCTGAGCTGGCCCGCGCCGGAGCACCAGCGCTTGGCCCCGCTCAGTCGCGCGCCGCCGGCGACTGTGGGCTCCAACACGGCCCGGCCGTCGGGCGCTTCTGCGGCCCACATGCCCCAGGTGACGCCCATCAGCGGCGCGGTGGACGGGGCCAGTTCGTCCATTACGGCCAGGGCATCGGTGTGCCCTTCGTACAGCTTGGCCAGCGAGAGGTTGTGTTCGGCCACCACGCACAAGGCCTGCCAGCGCTGCAAAGTGGCGCCGCGCCCGGGCATGGGCAACTGATCCATACCTTGGTGTACCAGCTGACCTAGCAAGACGGCCGGCGCCTCGGCGCGATCGAGTCCCGCCAAGGCAACCCGCAGGTCTGCCACGGAAGAACTCTCTCGGATTGCTTTTGTCATGGCACTGGCCCGGCACCCATTGCATGCGCCTCGCTAACGCGCAGCAGAGTGGAGCCGAACCCGCCCGGAGCACGAAAAACTCGGCGCGCACTGGTCACCACACGCGGGGCGGCCGACCAGGCGATACGCGCGCCTACCGCTTGAAGCGCCCTGACCAAAGCCACGTCCTCGCTGCTGGCCAGTGGCTCGAACCCGCCGACGCGCTGGTAGGCCTGCGCACTCACTCCCAGGTTGGCGCCGTGGATGTGCCCATGACCGTCGGCGTCGGTGTAGGTGGCGTCGAAGTGGCGGCGCATGGGCTCACCGTAGGTACCCCAATCGGTGACGCCGATCGTGCCGCATACAGCGTCGCTGCACAACGACATTTGCACATGCAACCAGTCTTGCGCCACTACAGTGTCGGCGTC
>JANPKR010000517.1:0-5546 GCA_031426175.1 Hydrogenophaga sp.
CAGGATGCCGATGTGGCCGCTGTGATGGTGGCCGCAGCTGTTGATGCAGCCGCTGATGTGCAGGTCGATCTCGCCCAGGTCGTGCAGCTCGTCGAGATCTTTGTAGCGGCCCAGAATGGCTTGTGCCAGTGGCAGCGAGCGTGCGTTGGCGAGGTCGCAGAAATCGCCGCCGGGGCAGGCGATCATGTCGGTGAGCAGGCCGATGTTGGGCTTGGCGAGACCCAGGCGGCGCGCCTCGCGCCAGAGTTCGGGCAAGTGGTCGCAGCGCACCCAAGGCAGCAGCAGGTTTTGTTCGTGGGTTACGCGGGCTTCGCCGGCCGAGAAACGCTCGGCCAGGTCGGCGGCTCGCTCCAGCTGCTCGGCCGTGGCGTCGCCGGGGGCCTGGCCGAAGCGCTTGAACGACAGCGTGACCGCGCGCAGGTCGGGGTTCTGGTGCGGCTTCACGTTCTGCGTGAGCCATCGGCTGAACTCCATGTCGTCCTCGGCCGCCGCCTTGAGGATGTGGGCGATCTTGGCGTCGGCGCTTTTGCGGTCGCACTTTAGCTGCGGCGGCACGAAGAAGCCGCTCACACGGTCGAGCTCTGCCTGGCTGATGGTGTGGGGTGCGCCATCTTTGTCAACGATGTCGCGGTACTCGGCTTCCACCTGGTCGGTGAATGCCTGACCCTCGGCTTTCACCAGGATCTTGATGCGGGCCTTGTAGATGTTGTCGCGGCGGCCGAAGCGGTTGTAGGCGCGCACCACGGCTTCGAGGTAGTTCAGGATCTGGTTCCAGGGCAGGAACTCGCGGATCACGCTGCCGATGATGGGCGTGCGACCCATCCCGCCACCCACGCGCACCTGAAAACCGAGTTCGCCGTCCACATTGCGCAGCAAGCGGAGGCCCACATCGTGCCAGGCGGTGGCGGCGCGGTCTTCGCGCGCACCGGTGATGGCAATCTTGAACTTGCGCGGGAGAAAGGCGAACTCGGGGTGCAGCGTGCTCCACTGCCGCATGATTTCAGCGAAGGGTCGCGGGTCGGCAACCTCGTCGACCGCAATGCCGGCCAGTGCGTCGGTGGTGATGTTGCGGATGCAGTTGCCGCTGGTCTGGATGCCGTGCATGCCCACGCTGGCCAGCAGGTCCATCACGTCGGCCGAGCGCGACAGCGGGATCCAGTTGTATTGCACGTTCTGGCGCGTGGTGAAGTGGCCGCAGCGGTCGGGCAGGGTGGGCACTTCGGAGAGGCCGGCGTTGGCCTTGGACACGTCGTGTTCTTCCTTATGGTCGAAGTCGCGCGCGATCGTGGCCAGCACCTTGAGCTGGGCGCTGTTGATTTCGCCGTACGGCACGGCCACGCGCAGCATGGGCGCGAAGCGCTGCACGTACCAGCCGTTCTGCAGGCGCAGCGGCTTGAATTCGTCTTCTTTCAGTGTGCCGGCCTGCCAGCGGGTGAGCTGGTCGCGGAACTGGTCGGCACGCAATTGCACGAACTGGCGGTCAAAGTCGGAATATTGGTACATCGTCGTGGGCGGTGAATGTCAAAGAGCGATCAATTTCAGGCCGGCATAGGCCAGCAGCACCGAGAGGGCGGAGCGCACGAGGCGCTCGGGTGTGTGGCGCATGAGGCGGGTGCCGAGCCAGATGCCGGGCAGCGAGCCCGCCAGCAGCTTGCCGAGCAAAGGCCAGTCCACCGAGCCCATGCTGGCATGACCCAGCCCTGCCACCAGCGTGAGCGGCACGGCGTAGGCGATGTCGGCCGCCACGATGCGTGGCAGCGGCAACAGCGGGAACAGCAGCAACAGCACGGACACGCCAATGGCACCGGCGCCGACCGAGGTGAGCGTGACCAGCGTGCCGATCACGGCTCCAAACAGCACCGGCAGGCTCCAGTGGCGCGCTTGCGTTGCGCTCTCGAGTTGGCTTTCTGCAAGGGTGCGGGGCAGTTGCTTGCCGCGAGCCGCTTTGTAGAGCATGGCCGCAGCGGTAAGCAGCAAAGCCACGCCCAGGGTGCTGGTCATGAGTGACTGCACGAGCGGGCTGGCTGGGCCGAGCTGGTGCAGGGCACCCAAGGTGATCAGCGCGGCGGGGAGGCTGCCCGCACACAGCTGGCCCACCACCCGCCACGGCACCAGCTTCTGGCGCGCGAGGCTGACCGTGCCACCCATCTTGGTGAAGGCGGCGAACAGCAGGTCGGTGCCGACCGCGAGGTAGGGTTTGACGCCAAAGAAGAAAATGAGGATGGGCGTCATGAGCGAACCGCCACCCACGCCGGTGAGACCCACGATGAGTCCCACGGCGAATCCGGCCAGGATGATGGCGATGTCAGGCATGGGCGCGACTGTACGGAGCGGTGCATATATCCCAAACGATTTTTTCTTCATGGAGGTATGCCTCACATGAATATAGAAGTCCGGGCGTGTGGCATTGCACGGGACTTCCACCGACCAGACGGCGGGACCACCCAGTGCCGAGGGGGTGGCGTAACATCGCCGCCATGCAAAAACAGCGTGTTTTGGTCAGCGTGGTGGGCTTCTCCGATGTGGAGCGCCACGCCTTGAACACGGTGTTTCGTCTCTCCCAATCCCGCGACCTGTCGTACGCGCCGTATGTGCCCCTGAGCGCGCCCGGCGTGGCGGCACCCAGAGGTTTGTCTGAAGTGGCCCTGGTGGATGGCGAGAGTGCCGAGGCTGTGCTGTCACACGCCAAGGAAATGCCGACCGGTCAGCGCCTCATCTGGGTCGGCAAAGATGCGCCTGAACATGCCTGGCGTGTGATGGACCGGCCAATCGACTGGGCGGCGGTGCTGCACGATCTGGATGCGGTTTACGCAGCCAATCAGGCTGACTCCGGCCTGCTCGACCTGGACGTGACGGCGCCCGCACCGCTGGACCTGGCGTTTGGTGAGGACGTGATCGGGGTGCGCCGCGCGCTGGTGGTGGGCGCCGACGAGCAGGAGCGCACTTACCTGCGCACCCGGCTCGCGCTCGCCGGCGTGGCCCAGGTGGACGAGGTGATCACCACGGAGGCGGCGATTGCCATCATTGCCCGCAACGACTACATCTGCGGGGTGTTCAATCTGGATGATCCCCAACTGGACATCTGGTCGCTGATGCGGCTCTTTGCCGAACACAACCCCAAGGCGCTGACGCTGGCGACCAGCGAACTGGCCGGCCCTTTGGCGGGCTGGTGGAGCCGCCGCCGCGTGCGGCGCAACGCCCAGCGCGCGGGCATTTCCGCTCTGCTGGCCCGGCCGATTCAACCGCCCGAAATCTCGGTGTGGCTCAACCTGCTGTAACGGGCGGCTGAGCTGCCATCTGGCGCCGAACGTTCTTTACGGCAAACCGGGCCGGGTCCAACGCCGCCATCAACGCGGTGTCGACTTTTGATGACTCCCCGTTGATCTGATGGACAAGGTGTGCCGCACACAGGGGCGCGAGGGTGATGCCACGCGAACCCATCGCGCACAGCAAGTGCAAACCGGACCACCGCGGCACATCGGCAAACGCCACACGTCGACGTTGCGCGTGTCCCGCTTCCAGCTGCCGGCGCAGAGCCTGCGCATCTGGCGCGGCACCCACCAGTGGCAACCGGTCCAGAGAAGCGCAACGCACCTGCGCCCAACCTGAGAGATTGCCTTGCGACAGCTCGGCGCGCAGGCGTTGCGCGGCCGCCGGGCTGATGGTGTCCAGGCTGCGGGCGTTGCACTCGTGGCCCTCGGCGGTGACCGAGGTGTTGGTCACGCCGCGCTCAAAGGTGGAGCCCATGGACCAGATGCTGCCGTTCCATTCGGGAGACAGTCCCTCATCGCGGTACTGCGGCACAAAAACGCCGTCGTTTCGCTGCGGTCTCGCTGCGAGAGGCTCGCTCTGTTGAGTGCCCAGGCTCATTTGCCCCTTGACCGGATTCAGCGGCAAATCGTCCTTCGCCATCGGACCTGCTTGTCTGGCAAGCAGGTCCAGACTGCCCAGCGCAGCTGCCACCACAACGACGGGTGCCTCTCCAACGCAGCGACCCTGTCCGTCCCAGGCGTGCCACAGGGCGGGGGCGGCGGCGTCGCCGGTTGCGTCCATGCTCAGGCGCTTCACGGCGGTGTTCCATGCCCAGGTAAGCGCGCCGAGGACCTGCGCCTCCGCCAGCCACGCGTGCACCAGCGCAGCCGGACGCACCAGCGTGGCTGGCCAGCGGCCAGGGTCGTGGCCCAGGTTGTCGACTTCGCAGGACTGCCACCCGGCGCCTTGAGGCACCAGCCGCCGCAGTTCGGCCAGGGTGTGGGCCACGCCCAGCTCGGAAAGCCTGGAAAGCGGGGTAGGCGTTCGCGTGACGTGGGGACTGAGCATGCCCACCGGCAGGCCCGACGCGCCTTGGGCTGGGCCGGCGGCTGCGTCCAACAGCGTGACGCGCCAGCCGCGAAGTGCGAGGGCCGACGTGGCCGCCGCGCCGGCCAGACCGGCGCCGATCACCAGCGCGTGGCGACGGGCTTTGGTCATGGCAGGTGTGTGCGGGATCAGGCCGCGGGTGGCGGCACGTAGCCGGCCGCAGCGTCGGCGCCTTCGCCAAAAAAGTGCTTCTCCATCTGGCGGGCAAGGTACTGGCGGGCGCGCGCATCGGCCAGGTTGAGGCGGTTTTCGTTCAGCAGCATGGTCTGGTGTTTGAGCCAGGCGGCCCAGGCCTCCTTGCTCACGCTTTCATAGATGCGCTTGCCCAGCTCGCCGGGGTAGGGCGGGAAGTCCAGGCCTTCGGCTTCCTTGCCGAGTTTGATGCAGTTGACGGTGCGTGCCATGGGGGTGTCCTTGGGTAGGGGTCAGATGATCTGGTTATAACGAATGGAAGAATTTATTCGTTCCAGTGTCTTGCGAAGGCCGGCATGATGCGGGCTTCGTGCGGCAGAGGGCGACTGTAGCAACCTTTGATCGACCGCAAAGCCCTCAGGGCTGCAGTTCGCATGATCTCGTGTGCAGAAGTCCATGGTGGCTTTGTTGCCGCGGCGCTTTTTTACAATAGACCACTTCTCCCCCACAGGACCCTTCATGAGTGCATTTCAGGAAGAGCGCGTGCTCAGCGTTCACCACTGGACCGACCGGTTGTTCAGCTTCACTACCACGCGCGACGCGTCTCTGCGCTTCTCCAATGGCCACTTCACCATGATCGGCCTGCGCGTTGATGGCAAGCCGCTCCTGCGCGCGTACAGCATCGTCAGCCCGAACTACGCCGACCACCTCGAGTTCCTGAGCATCAAGGTGCCCGATGGCCCGCTCACCTCGCGCCTGCAGCACATCCAGGTGGGTGACACCATCATCGTGGGCCGCAAGCCCACTGGCACCTTGCTGATCGACTATCTGCTGCCCGGCAAACGTCTGTACTTGCTGGCCACCGGCACCGGCCTGGCGCCGTTCCTCAGTGTCATCCGCGATCCGGAAACCTACGAGCGGTATGAGCAGGTGGTGCTGGTGCACGGCGTGCGCGAGGTCGACGAGCTGGCCTACCACGGCCTCATCACCGAGACCCTGCCCGGCCACGAGATCCTGGGCGAGATGGTGCGCGAGCAGCTGCTGTACTACCCCAC
>JANPKR010000518.1:0-2761 GCA_031426175.1 Hydrogenophaga sp.
CAGAGCTGGCGCGGCCCTGCTCACCGCGCTCGCCGCCCTGAACTCGCAAGCCCAGATCAGCGCCGATCCCACGGCCGCTGGCAACCTGCGCCCCACGGTACTGAGCGCGCCCAACGGCGTGCCGCTGGTCAACATCACCACACCCAGCGCCGCCGGCGTCTCGCGCAACGTCTACCGTCAGTTCGACGTGGGCACCCAGGGCGCCATCCTCAACAACAGCCGAACGAATGTGCAGACCCAGCTTGGCGGCTGGGTGCAGGGCAACCCGTGGCTGGCCAGAGGCCCGGCGCGCGTGATCTTGAACGAGGTCAACAGCAGCCAGCCCAGCTATCTGAATGGCTGGGTGGAGGTGGGCGGGCAGCGCGCCGAGGTGGTGATTGCCAACCCGGCAGGTATCCAGGTGAACGGCGGCGGCTTCATCAACGCCAGCCGCGCCACGCTCACCACCGGCACGCCGGTGATGAACGCCGGGGCGCTGGAGGGGTTTCGCGTGCAGGGCGGTCAGGTGCGCATCGAAGGCCTCGGGCTGGATGCCTCCACCACCGACCATGCCGCCATCCTGGCGCGGGCCATCGAAGTCAACGCCGGCATCTGGGCCAAGGCGCTCACGGTGGTGGCCGGGGTCAACGATGTGTCGGCCGACACTTCGGCCATCACCGCGCTGGCGGCGGCATCCGCTGTGGGGCCCGCCCCGGCCTTCGCGCTGGTCGTGGCCGCGTTGGGCGGCATGTACGCCGGGCAGATCCACCTGGTGGGCACCGAGGCGGGTGTGGGCGTGAGGAACGCCGGCAGCCTGGGCGCCAACAGTGGCGCCTTGGTGCTCGACGCCAACGGCTGGCTGCACAACAGCGGCTCGCTCATCACAGCTCAAACGCTGGACCTCAGCACCGCGGGCAACGCAGGCATCACCCAGCACGGCCTGATCGACGCGCAGAGCACGCGCATCACCACTGGCGAACTGGTCAACGAAGGCGCGGGCCGCATCTACGGCGACACCATCGACATCAACGCGACAACGCTCAAAAACGACACGGGCGCGGTGATCGCCGCGCGCAACACACTCACCGCCACCGCAGGCACGCTGATCAACCGTGAAGGCGCGCTGCTGCTCAGCGGCGGCAACATGACTTTGGCGGCCAGCGAGCGGCTGGAGAACCGCTCGGCCAGCATCGAGGCGCTGGGCAACTTGACGATCACCACGCCGGTGCTGGTCAATGCCAACGACCACATGACCCACACCGTGGTGACCGATGCCACCACGAACCACACGGTGTACTTCACGCCCGGGGGTGCGGTGGACGCCAGCGAGGTGGCTTGGCGCGTGGTCAAGCCGCTGGACGGTTTCTCGCAGGACGCGTACGACGCATATCAGCGCGAGTGGCTGGTGCCCAAGTCCAGCGCTTGGGCCGACCCGGCGTTCAAGAACTACTACCTGGGTGCGCTGCCCTTTGTGGCTGGGCACATCGAATCGTTCAGCGATGGCGAGAGCGGCTCCAGCTGGTGGGTGGGCGACGCCTTCACCTACAGCCGCCAGTCGCCCATCTGGGCGCACTTCGGCATGACCGCGCCCACCTGGGACGCACCGGGCCAGAAGCCCGGCGGCAGCTTCGACAGCGAGGGCAACCTCATCAGCCCACCCGACCCGCAGGCCTTGGCCGCCTGGGAGGCACAAGCCGCCCCCTGGGTGGAGCTCACCGCGCGCGTGGCGCCCTTCAAGACCGCAGTGGAAAGCCAGTTCCTGCGCTTTGACGCGTACAGCAGCTACGCCCAGACCACGCAGCGCGCCGTGATGACAGGCAGCAAGCCCGCGCGCATGGTCAGCGCCGGCGCCATGAACCTGAACGTGGCCACCAGCGCGCTGAACCAGGACAGCGAGATCGTCGCCGGCGGCGCACTGTCCATCACCGCTGTGCAGGTGAACAACCAGGCCACCGAGGTGAGCGCGCCCACCAGCCGCAGCGGCACCCTCGACAGCTGGGGGGTGACGGGGCGCGACTGTGACCTGTTCGGTTGCGACCCCGAGTACGGCTGGATCCAGACCCCCTACGCCGAGACCATCGCCAACTACGTCAAGCTGCCCGCGCTGCGTTATGAGCACAACAGCGACGCCGTGCCCAGTTCCGGCACGCACCCACCGCTCTCGCCCACCCTGGGCAACGCGCTCTTCAACCTGAGCCCCGACCCCGATGCACGGGCCGTCTTCGAGACCGACCCGCGCTTTGCCAGCCACCGCCAATGGCTCAGCTCGGACCACCTGCTCAGCGCCCTGGCCGTGGACCCGGCCACCACCCAGAAGCGCCTGGGCGACGGCTTCATCGAGCAGCGCCTGATCCGCGAGCAGGTCAGCGCGCTGACCGGCCACCGTTTCCTGGGGGACTTCAGCACCGACGAGCAGCAATACCAGGCCCTCATGAACGCTGGCGCCACCTTCGCCCAAACCCACCAGCTGCGCCCGGGCATCACGCTTTCGGCGAATCAGGTGGCCGCCCTCACCAGCGACATCGTCTGGCTGGAGACCCAGACCATCACCCTGCCCGACGGCAGCATCACACAGGCCCTGGTGCCGCGCGTGTACCTGCTGCCGCGCGCGGGTGATCTGTCGGCCGGCGGCGCGCTCATTGCCGGGCGCGATGTGCAGATGAACCTCAGCGGTGACTTCTTGAACTCGGGGACCATTGCCGGGCGCGATCTGGTGCAGATCAACGCGCAGAACGTGCTGAACACCGGTCTTGTCACCGGCCACAGCGGCGTCATCACCGCC